>JANOAX010000205.1:0-9215 GCA_031411335.1 Bacteroidota bacterium | reverse complement strand
TATAGAACCAAGTCCAAGTAATAGCATAAATGCTGTCAATGGGCTTTTGTCTGTCCGCACCGTTTCAAAGTCGAGTAAAGTTGTTCTGTCGTTGTCGATTTGAAAAACTTCTGGTTCGTATTCGTCAACTTCACTTTTTCTTACCCAAACCGTAACCGTGTCTGCTCGTTTAAGTCCTTGTAAAATTTTCTCATACTTTTCGTCACGCCATTCGTCACCGATGTTTTCTGCGAAGTAGAATTTCTGTTGTCGTCCGTTTATGTAAAATATTAGTTCAGATTTTCTGCTTTCGTGTCCTCGTCTGTCGGTTACATTGGTTACGTAAGTGTCTGCGGCACGAAGCGTTCCTTTTATTTGTGTCAAGCTTGATTTAAAAGTCCAAATTGTCGGAAGCTGATAAATGCCGAAACCTGTTAGCATAATACCAAATATCAAAAGTCTGTTTTGATAATTTCTCGTCCACCAATCGTATTTCTTTTTTGTCAAAATTATTTCTCGTTTTTTTCTATTCGTATGTTGTCTGTGGTGTCGTCATAGCCTGACCGCTAACTTGTATATGGATTATCGAATGTAGATAAGATTGGAATAGGGGAAATTTTACCAAATGGAACCTATTATTATATCCTCGATTTGGGCAATGATGAGAAGCCCCTTAATGGCTACGTAATAATCCGACGATAATAAAAAATGAATTGTGGACTGAGCCTCAGGAGTTTTAACTCTTGAGGCTTTTTTTTGATGAGTCTTTAAGCACTTTTTACTCTTAGGGCAATTTGGTACTTTTGCATGAAATCTGATTGGTACTATGAAAATCTCTTGTAATTGGTTGCAGCAATTTGTACAGACTGCGTGTTCTCCGGAGGAGCTTTCTGCTGCACTCACTGATTGTGGCTTGGAAGTGGAACAAATGTCGAAGTGGCAAAGTGTTGAGGGTGGATTGCAAGGGCTGTGTGTTGGCAAGGTTTTAACTTGCGTTCAACATCCAAATGCAGATCGTTTGCATATCACTACAGTGGATGTAGGGGATGGTGTTGCCAAACAAATTGTTTGTGGTGCTCCTAACGTAGCGGCTGGACAAACGGTAATTGTTGCCTTGCCAGGCACTGTTCTTTATCCTGCAGGAGGAGAATCGTTCGAGATAAAAAAGTCGAAGATCAGAGGAGAAGCTTCTGAAGGTATGATTTGTGCAGAGGATGAAATTGGTTTGGGAACTTCTCATGCCGGCATTCTAATTTTGCCAGATACTATCGCCGTAGGAACTCCTGTTGCAGATTATTTTAAAGTAGAGAATGATATCGTATTTGAAATTGGTTTAACACCCAATCGCGCTGATGCTGCATCTCATTTAGGTGTAGCGAGAGATGTGAAAGCGTTATTTGGAACGGATGCAAAGGTGGTATTAAATATGCCTTCTGTAGATGGGTTTACGGAGGGAAATAAAGAGAATTCCATCACAGTTGAAATTAAAAATGCAGAAGGATGTCCGCGTTATTCGGGAATTGAAATTTCTGGAATTAAAGTAGCACCTTCTCCCGATTGGTTGCAAAATCGATTGAAAAGTATTGGCGTTCGTCCTATCAATAATATTGTAGACATTACCAATTACATCATGCATGATTTGGGACAACCGTTGCATGCTTTTGATAAAAGTAAAATTCAAGGAAATAAAATTTTAGTAGGTAATTTACCGGCTGGAACTAAATTCAAAACGCTAGATACCATTGAACGTGTCTTGGTTGGTACAGAGTTGATGATTGCAGATGCAGAGGGCGGTTTGTGTATTGCCGGCGTTTTCGGTGGATGGGATAGTGGTGTGAATGAGGATACCACTTCAATCTTTTTAGAGAGCGCGTGCTTTCATCCCGTGCATGTGCGAAAGTCGGCTCGACAACAGGGCTTGCATACTGATTCCTCTTTCCGTTTCGAGCGTGGAACCGATCCAGAGTTGACTGTTTATGCATTGAAGAGTGCCGCCTTATTGATTGCAGAATTAGCAGGAGGGAAGGTAGATGGAAAAATCATTGATCTTTATCCAGTAAAAATTCCATCTGCAAAAATGGAAGTAAGTTATCAATATCTTTCATCCATCATCGGTGCTGAAATTGAAAAGGCAACGATTCATCGCATCTTAAAAGATTTACAAATTGAAATCGTTTCCGACAATGCAGAAGGAATGCAACTTTCTGTTCCTTCTTTCAAAGTAGATGTAACACGTCCTGCCGATATCGCTGAAGAAGTGTTACGTATTTACGGATATAACAACATCGCCTTACCGAAAAAGATTTCGATCTCTGCTGGTCAACACATCACTCCAGATCCAGAAGAAATTGTGGAGCGCTTGGGAAGCATACTCGTTGGAAATGGCTTTAGAGAAATTCTAACCAACAGCTTGACAAAAAATGCATACCTCGATGTAGTTCCAACACAAGAAGGTATTGAAGGAGTTCAAGTGCTTAATCCACTTTCTAATGATTTAGCCTTATTGCGTCATAGCATGCTCATGACTGGACTCGAAACCATCGCTTACAATGTGAATCGCCGACAAAAGGAGCTACGTTTTTTTGAATTGGGAAAAACGTATGGGAAAGTAAAAGGAAAATATTTAGAGAATCAGTGGTTGTGTTTATTTATAACTGGGGAGATGGTATCTGAGCATTGGAAAGTGAAATCACAATCGTATGATATTTATTTTGTGAAATCCATTGTCGATAAAATGTTAGCGGATGTAGGAATCCATCTGCAAAAGCAAATCAAACTAGAGCCTGTTGCTTCTGATTCTTTGGATCAATGCCTTTCTTATTCAGTGAAATCATCATCTTTAGTAAAGATGGGCAAAGTAAAAAAATCAGTTTTGAAAGCTTGCGATGTTTCTCAGGATGTATGGTACGCCGAATTTCATTTTGAAAACTTGATGCGTGCCATCGAAACAAAAGATAGAGTAGTGCCCGGCCCACCAAAGTTTCCAGAGGTGAGACGCGATTTGTCAATGGTATTAGACAAAACAGTTCAATATTCCGAGTTGGAAAGCATCGCTTTTGCAACCGAGCCAAAACTCTTGAAGCAAGTGAATTTGTTTGATGTGTACGAAGGCGATAAAATTGAAGCTGGAAAAAAATCCTATGCTATGAGTTTTATTCTCCGCGACGATGAAGCCACTTTGCAAGATAAGCAAATTGACACAGTGATGAATAAATTGATGAAACAGTTGGAGACTAAATTGAATGTGGTGATTCGGAAGAGTTGATGTTTTAATAAATCTTATTGCTATGAAGTATTTATATGTTTTACTTCTTGTTTTTAGTTCTTTAATTGGTTTCTCCCAACCCAATTACCATTGGCATCATTTAAATCAAGGAAATAGTTTGGGTAATCCTCAAATAGGCATTTTGAATGGGATTGTAATTGATTCGAGTTCGAACAAATTAATAACTTACGGAGCATTTGATAATAACTCTACTATTTGTCATATAGCTGAGTGGGATGGTCAACAATCTTGGTCGCAGTATGGAACCTATATCCAATTCGACAGTTTTACTTCTGAAATATTTACCGCATTATTTCATCACGATACTCTTTTTTTGGGTGTACATTCAGGTTCAGACAATTGCCCCGTGTCCAGACCTGAACCGGGGTTAATTTATTTTAACGGGAGTCAAATTTGTAATGTTAATGGTGGATTTTGTCGTACAACTGCAGGCGGGAATTTTGTATATTCACTTTTAAACTTCGAAGATACTTTATATGCAGCTGGAAATTTTAGAGGTGCGAATTGTATGAATTTTATAGGAGATACAACCAATTTAATTGCTAAGTATAATGGCAATGAATTCGTTTCTATTGGAACTGGTATAAATAATGGAGTTAGTGGTGTATTTACTGCTGGTAGAATTCATAAGTTGTATGAAGCGAACTCTAACATCATTTTAGTTGGGGTATTTGATTTTGTTGGATCGCAGCAACAAAATAATATTGCTGTAACAGATGGAGAAAATTGGCTACCTATTACAGAATTTCCATGGGTCATTCTTGACGTAATTCAATGGAATAACGACTTATATATTCTTAGTGATGCACTATATAAATTAGTGGGCAATACTTGGTTACAAGTTGCGCAAGTTAGTTTAGGTGCAAATCCTGGCTATGTTAATTGCATGGAAATTTTTAATGGAGAATTGGTAATTGGAGGCTCTTTTACTGCTATAAATGGATTTCCCGCTAATTGCATTGCTAAATTTAATGGGGTTACTTGGGATAATATGGATAGTGGAACTAGCTCGGCTTTTGCTCAGGTGAAAGATTTACTTTCATGGAATGGCTCCCTTTATGCTTGCGGTCGCTTTGATCAAATGGGAACGGTGCAAGCTAATAAAATTGCACGGTGGGGTTTAACTACTTCCATAGTGGAAGTGGAAAAATTGGTCGACTTAAAAATAATTTCAAACCCTTGTCACGAGAAAATAAAGATTTCTGTAGGACATACTTCAACACCTCTTCCTTTTGAATTGTTAAATGTGAGCGGACGCTTTATTTTGAATGGAAATTTTAATTCGGGCAACAATGAAATTGATATTGACGGACTAAGTGCAGGTGTGTATATCATCCATCAGCAACAAAATAAATTTAAACCAGTACGCGTTTTAGTTTACTAGAATGAAATAGTATTATACTATTATCTTTCGCTTTTGAGATAATTTAAAAATATTCACTCCAATAATTACCTCACCATCAACTTTATCGTTTGAATTTTTTGTTCGTTTCTAAACACGGCTAAATAACATCCAGGCGCTAACTTTTGCTCTTCTTCAGCAAACTCTAAAACCACTCCACTTTGATCGGCGTTCCATTCTTGTTGTGAGATGATTCGTCCTCCTAAATCGGTAATTGTCAAGCTTAACATTCCTTCAACACCAAGGGCACGAATAACTTGCATGCTGCCGTCCGAAGGATTTGGATAAATAGAAGCGGAGAAATCATTTTTACCATTTTTAGGAAGCGCAATTACATGCGATGTAGATTTCGTTCCATCGAAATCGAATTGCTGTAAACGATAATAAAGAATAGGACTCTCATTTTCTGTATCTGTAAATTGATAACGATGCACAGTATTTGACGTTCCAAATCCATTCATCCGACCACGATATTGAAACTCCAATCCATTAACACTTCTTTCTATTTCAAAATAATCGTTGTTTTTTTCTGATAAAGTGTACCATTCTAATTGAATGTTTTCACTTGTTCTTTTTCCTGTGAAGTTGGTGAGACTAACTGGCAGCGGAGATGTAATAGAAATAAAATACCATGCAGTGTCACACAGCGGATAATTATCACAAGTTAAATATTGTAAACTATCAACCCCTGTAAAGCCGGCTGTAGTTAGGGTATATCGAATAGAATCTCCATTAAGAACAGTTGCTGTGCCTCTAAATGGTCCGGCTAAAATGGTAGCATTCGCAAAGGGGCCTCCATCTTCATCGCTGTCATTTATTTTTACGGGATAATCTTGATAAATTGAACCAGTGTAATTGATCGTATCATTTATTGCAACAGGTCGACTCACTCCGAAAAAAGTAAGCGTATCGAAATTATTTATTTTATTGAGTTCATAACTCGGATTAGTAAGAGAAGAAACATAAGTAATATTCCCAAGTGCGTTAATCCTTACCGTTAGTGTTAATGTATCGATTTGATTCTTCTGCAAACTATCCATCGACCAAACTCCTGTACCTGAATTAAAAGATCCATAGGTAGAAGTATGCGTTTGATAAATAAGTCCGCTAGGAAGTGCTGCATTAAGTTTTAATCGACGTGCTGTTCCCGGACCTTCATTTCGAGCAATTAAATAAATGATAAAATTTTCATTCTTCACTGGCCATCCTGTTTGAGTACACATACTCACTTCTACATCTGTTTTAAAATCGATACCTGCGATAGAATCACTTGCCGGAATAAAAATTGAATTTAGGAAAATACGTCTTCCATTAATTCGATTCATATCATTGATGGATCCTGTACCAGCAGCCCATTGATAATGTTCGTGTCCAGCAATGTAAAATAAATTTCCACCAGCCAACGTATTTGGTCGCATTTTTTTACCTGCCATGGTGTAATATAGTCCACCGGAACCACCACGCATAATTTCGTAGGTGTTTGCTTTCATGCTTCCACCTGCTTTGGGTCGCCAAAGTTTATACTCTCCATTTGGTGACATGATGGGGCCCAAAAATTGTGCAATGGGTAGATCTGGATTATTGTATTGTACTGAAGCTAATCCAGTAGAAAAAGAATCGACTCCTAATGTAGTCATGGTGAAAGTTGTATTTTCTAGTGCACCAATGGTAGCGCAAGAAAAAATTAAATTTGCACCGCGTTGTACTGAATAGCGAAGCAATGGATTAAATAATGCAGTATCGGTTGAATGAAGATGTGTCTCTGAAATGAGCGACCAACTCCCCGTAGAATTAAATGCTGTGCCCGCAGGTAATTGTAATCGATAGGACGCTGGAGAAATTCCGGCTTCCACCAAATATTTCACGGCTATGGTATCATAGCCAGTAGAATTCAATAATAAAATTCTTGGTTTATGCGTCAATGTATATCGCACATCCATATTGGTTGTGTTATTCAATCTGAAAACAACAACAGAATTTCCAAAATTTTTAATCACAGAAAAAGCAGTGTCGGCATAAGCACTATCAATAATAAATGCACCGCCACGTATTCCAATAGTTCCTAATGCTGCTGTGTCGGGATAGACTCTAGTAACATTCGTATTAAAGTCAATGGACCCAAGCGATGTTCTCGTCTTTCCCGCTTTGATAATCCATTTTACTGGTATTTCATTTTGCAAAAGTTCATTTACCAATCCATAGGCTTTCAAATTAAAATAACCTGGAAGCTTTTGGAAATTAGTATCCATGGTAACTATTAACCCTCCATTTTTTATCGATTGAATATTTGCACTGGGCGAGGGCAAATCATTTTGCGCAAATAGATTTCCAAAGGAAAGCAAAAGCATAAAATAAAATAAGAGGATCTTCTTAAAAAGAGGCTGCATAGTGGTTTTGTGATTTCTATTTTTAACGTAAATTTTTATAAAAAGTTCATTAATTATACTCGTAAATGCCCCTCATATAATTAAACACAAAATTAGTGAACTGAGAGGCCAACAACATTAAGTTGAGATTAAGAATGTATAAAAGCCAATTAGTTATGAAATGTTGTAAGTCATTGAATTATTGTTGTATATGTATTAAAATAGGTGCGTCACTATGAACTTTTCCCTGTATTTGGAGTATTATTCTTATTTGATGGAGTTTTGTTAAGTCAATTTCTTCTAATTATACTATTCTTAAACCTCTTCTTTTACCTACTTTCGCAGCGTGGCTTCCTTCCGTGATTTTAAACTCAATCGACAATTATTCGACGCCATAGCTGATGCTGGTTATGAGCATCCTACGGCCATTCAAGAAAAGGCCATTCCTGCAATTTTAGGAGGTCAAGATGTGTTGGGAATTGCACAAACTGGAACCGGGAAAACAGCAGCCTATCTTTTACCTCTTCTTCGAAGTTTGAATTATGCGCAAGGAGCCGATGCGCGTGCGTTGATTATTGTGCCTACACGAGAGTTAAGTATTCAAGTAGGAAATACAATTGCGGAGTTATCTAAATATACCGATTTACGTTACGCTGTTATTTTTGGTGGACAAGGTGCAAAGGATCAAATTGCTTCCATTGAAGCAGGAATCGATATTTTGGTAGCATCACCAGGTCGTTATTTGGATTTATATACCAGTGGACATATTAAATCAAAAAAGATAAAATTTTTAGTGTTGGATGAGGCGGAGCGTTTGATGGATAAAAGTTTCATTGGCCAATTTCATCGCATCTTAGAAACCATGCCGCAAAAACGTCAGAACTTATTGTTTTCGGCAACCATGTCGGATTTAGTGAAAAAGATTTCTGGTGATTTGATGGATTTTCCAATCACCATCGAAATTCGTCCTGATTTAAAAACAGCGGAGACCGTTACACAAGTTTATTATAAAATTCCTAATTTAAGAGCGAAAATTAATCTTTTAACAGAGTTGTTGAAAGACGAAAAAAACTTTAATAAAGTAATTGTCTTTTGTAAAACGAAAGTGATCGCAAGTAATACCGGAAAATATTTGCAACGTTTGTATGGTGAAGATAAAGTGTTGGTGATTCACGGAAATAAATCTCAACAAACTCGCATCAATTCCATGCAACGATTTAAGTTGGAAAATGTGCCTTTGCTTATCACAACAGATCTTGCAGCACGGGGTTTAGATGTTCCTGATGTATCGCATGTGGTGAATTTTGATACGCCCATCATCTATGAAGATTATGTACATCGGATAGGCAGAACCGGTAGAGCATTTAAGACTGGGAATAGCATCACCTTTGTTACTGCTGCTGATGAATTCCATCTCGCTCAAATAGAAAAATTGATTGGACAAAAAATTCCAATGTTAAAAGTGCCACGTAATGTGGAAATTCCCGAGACAGGCTACGATGAAAATCAAGCGATGTTACGTGAAATTGATAGTCAGAAGCGAAAATTGGATCCGGATTTTAAGGGAGCATTTCATGTGAAAAAGGAGCCAGTTAAAAAATTTCCGAAAAAGAAAGTAGAAGCAAAAAAGAAAAAGCGAACGTATCGTAAATGAAAAATCTTCTTTCGCTCAAATGGGCAATGCTCTTAATTTTAACATTGATATGGGGCAGTTCGTTTATTTTAATGAAGCATGGATTAAAAGGATTTCCTCCCGAACAAGTAGCGGCTATTCGAATGGTGATCGCTTGCATCGCTTCTTCTTTATTTGCTGTACGAAGATTTAAAAATTTGAAAATAGGGTCCATTAAATACATGGCAGTTGTAGGTGCTGTAGGTAGTGGAATTCCAGCCTTACTATTTGCAATTGCTCAAACAAAATTATCTTCTTCACTAGCCGGAATGTTGAATGCACTTACACCGCTCTTCACAATGCTCATTGGAGTATTATTTTTTAAATCGAAATTTAAAAACTTACAAATTATTGGTGTGCTTATTGGATTTATCGGAGCTGCAGGATTAGTATTTATTCGTTCTGGAGGAGGAATTAGTGGAGAAGCTGCCTTTGCTATTTTAATTGTTATTGCAACGTGTTGTTATGGACTCAGTGTAAACGTGATCAAAACATTTTTGGCGGATCAAG
>JANOAX010000204.1:0-12385 GCA_031411335.1 Bacteroidota bacterium | reverse complement strand
TTAATTTCATCGATAAAGTAATTTAATTGGATATTTTTGACGAATTGATGGGAATAATAACATTTACAACCGATTGGGGTACGCGAGATTATCATATTGGCGCTATCAAGGGAATGCTCTTATCTTTTCAGTCTGATTTACAATTTATTGATATTTCGCATCAAGTGGCTCGTCATAATATTCAGCAGGCCGCTTATATTTTTAAAAACGCCTATACAAATTATCCTGCTGGTACGCTTCATTTTATAGGAGTTCATAAGCAACTTCGCTATCCATCAGAGTTAATTGCGATCAAAAAGGATGGACATATATTTATTGGAGTGAATGATGGATTTTTCAGTTTGGTATTTGATGAAGCTCCCATCGATATGGTTAAAATTACCATTGCAGAGGGATCAAAACATCTTTTTGATTTACCCACCATCGTGAATAGCGTGAAGCATTTATTGACTGGAAAAAATTTGTATGAGTTGGGTCCACGACCTGAACAATTTGTGGAGCGCTCTGCCTTTAATCCGACCATTGAAGATGAATTAATTCATGGCATTGTGATTTATATAGATGACTTTGGAAACATCGTCACCAACATCACTAAAACATTGTTTGAAAAGCAACGCAAGGGACGAAAATTTGAAGTGGTGATGCGAAAAAATCATCATACTATTGATATGATTAGCGATCGTTATATGTCGGTGGAATCGGGTTCAGCATTAGCGCTATTTAATGCAGCTGGTCACCTTGAAATCGCCATTAATGAAGAGAATGCGTATAAGTTGATGAATTTGCGTTTGAATGATAATATTAGAATTGAATTTAAATGATTACACGAATTGTTCGCTTAAGTTTTAAGAAAGAAAATGTGGTTGATTTTATCAATGCATTTGATGAGTCAAAAGCGTTGATTTCATCTTTTCCTGGATGTAAAAAATTACGTCTCTTCAAAGATTTTTCAGACGATTCTGCTTTCTTTACACATAGTGAATGGGAGTCGATGGATGATTTAGAAAATTACCGAAAATCGGAGTTATTTCTATCGACATGGAGTAAAGTAAAACCATTATTTGCGAACTCACCACAAGTTTTTTCGCTTGTAGAAAGTATTCATTCTCCTAAAATGATTGAATCCTAGTTTAAGACCCTAAATTTTCTCGCAGTACGCTGAGGCTGCACTACGCTAAAGGTTCTCGCCAATGCTGCGCTACGCTAAATTTCTCGCGAGGCGCGAGGCGCAAAGGCTGCGCTACGCTAATTTTCTCTCTCTGTTTCTCATTCTGTTTCTCACTCTGTTTCTCACTCTGCCTTCACCATTTCAGGCATTCGTTGCATTTCTTTTTCTAAGATTGGATGCATCACTTTAAACCATAAGGGCGGAATAAGAGCCAATATAATCATTCCAGGATATCCAGTAGGCATTTGTGGACTTTCTTCTTGATGATTTAAGAGTTGGTACTTTTTACTTGCTTTATAATGATGATCGCTATGACGTGATAATTCAAAGAGCGCCAATCGACCTAACACATGATTTGAATTCCAAGAATGACAATGCATTACTTTTTCAAAAGAACCATCTTCTCTCCCCCTCCTTCCGATACCATAATGCTCAATATAGTTTACCGATTCTAGTAGAGCGATACCTAAAAAGGAAGCTATCATAAAATATCCCATAACCATCCATCCGAATAAATAAAAAATAGTACTAAGGAGCAATAGTTGAAAGACTCCAAAATGGATCATTTGATTATTAATTGAAAGTGCCGATTGATTTTGTTTTTTAAGTCGATTTGCTTCCAGCTGCCATGCAGAAAAATAGGATAGTACAATACTTCGAATTAAGAAAGTGTACAAACTCTCCCCATAGCGCGCACTGGCAGGATCATCGTGTGTTCCTACGCGTTTATGATGACCGCGATTATGTTCAATATAGAAATGCAGATATAAAGATGACAACAATAATAATTTTGCCAGTAAAATCTCGAATTTTGTGGAGCGATGTCCGAGTTCATGCGCGACATTAATTCCAATAATTCCACAATTCAATCCCATGGCACTCATCATCACAATTTTCTCCAAGCTTGAATGATTGGGCTCGCCTATCTTCAACAAAAAAAGGGAAAGCGTAAAATATTGCAAGGGGACCATCAAATAAAGGAGACCATCATAAAGAGGATTCTTCCCTTCCAATTCTGACTGAAGTGCATCCAAATTTGAAGGGTCAGGTGCTAATAATAATTCGAGAAGTGGAATAATTAGAAAAGCCAATAGAAGGGGTGAAAATAGCTGCCATCCGCTGACTTCAAACCCCCAAATAGTTTGAATAGGGATGACCATTGCTACCACATATTTCATCCATCTCCAATTCGATTTCTTCATCTTCGGCTAAAGTAATTAAAAATAAAAAAGAAAAAAATCCGTTCAACATTTAGCAGAAAATTAATATTGACTTGACCAAAAAAAATCGTACATTTGGATATGAGGAATTGAGGCATGAGGAAAGATACCACGGGGAGCGATACCAGCAGGACATTACTTCCGATTTACAAAGAAAGATCAGCACCGTATAAAGCATTTTTATTTTATGCTTTATTGGGTTCTGGTTTGTTATTCCTTTCCTTATCTATCATGTTTGTAATTTGGAATTCGCAATTGTTAACTTCCTCCAATGTACAATTCCCAAAATCATTTGTGATTAGTACGTTGGCCTTACTTTTCAGTAGCTATACTCTTTCTATTTCCCGAAATTATCATTTGCAGGATCATGCGCAAAACATGTTACTTTCCATGTCTGCTTCGCTCCTACTTGCAATGGTTTTTAGTGCCTTTCAAGTGCATGCCATCTTGTCTATTCTAGATCAAGGGTTGTTTGTAAATATCGATGTTAGTTTGCTCTTTTTATATATCATTACAGGTTTTCACTTTTTACATATTGTAGTAGGGACGATCTATTTATTTTATCTCAATTTAAAATCATTTGATATTTGGAAGGACCCAGTTAAATCATTGATTTACTTCTCCAATAAATTTGAAGGATTGCGTTTCGAACTATTTTGTTCTTATTGGTATTTTAGCACCGGACTTTGGCTGTTTCTCTTCTTGGTTTTTTTCTATTCGCTTTAAAATTCCCATTTGGCTTTCGTATCTTTGCCTATTATGTCACTAAAAAATTCATTATTGCTTACTATCCTCCTTTGCGGATGGGGAGAGCACGTACAAGCTCAGAAAACTTATTCTGATAGAGTTTATACCAAAAATCCGATGTGGATCGAGATGATGGAGGATACGTTATCTAATTACAACGAGATACAAAAAGCCTTTGACCTCTACTTTACCAAACACGATCTTCCTCATGAGGAAGATGAAATTATTGGGATGAGATCAGCAAACGAAGAAGAGAAAAAATCGAAAGAAAGTTGGTTGAAAAGGTTGTTTAGTAGAAGTAGAACCATGGACGAATCCGATTTAGCATTTGCCGTAAAAAAATACAAGCACTGGAAGCTTTTGACAGAGCCTTGGGTGCAGGAAGATGGAAGCATTCTTTTTCCGAGTGAAAGAAGAAAAATCTTAGAATCAATTGGTCGTTAAAAATTACGCAGAAACAGCAATTCAAATGAAATTAAAATCATCTATCATAATTATTCTTTGCTTATTGACTTCAGGATTTTTGAAAGGACAAACCGCTGCTAATTGGCAACCTGTAGGTCCCATTCAATTTCCAGTTAATGTAAGTGGACAGATCAATGGAATTGGAAGAGTTTGTCAAATGAAATTTCATCCTACCAATCCACAAAAAATTTACGCTGTTAGTGCTTCGGGTGGATTATGGGTCAGCAATGATGCTACCAATTCATGGCAGATCACTGGATCCGATCAATTATCTCGAACAGCCTGTGCATCCATCTGCATAGACCATACGAATGATAGCATTTTATACTTAGGTACTGGCGATCCCAATTATTATTCTTCCGATTTAGGAGTTTACAAGAGTGTTGATGCGGGCGCTACTTGGTTTCCTGCAAATGCAAGCATTGGAAACAATATGGCGATTGATTTAATTATGGATCCTAATGATCATAATATCGTTGTCGCTTTTACAAATGCTGGAATTTGGAAAACGTATGATGGAGGAATTTCATGGGTTGTGAAAAGATCTACGGGTCAATTTACGGATGCAGCCAATAAACCTGCTCCTGGATCTCGAACTTTATACGGAGTTACTTACGGTGGAGAATTTACGAAGTCGGAAGATTTTGGTGAGACTTGGACTACGATTACCAATGGTATTGCAGTGCCTAGCGGTGGACAAGCGGGCGGAATGCGTTTAGCTATATCTGCTGCTGATACAAATATGGTATATGCAGGAATGATCAAAGATGAAGGAACTATTTTCAAATCGAATGACGGTGGAAATACATTCACTACGGTTTATCATAATCCTTCACAAAGTTTAGTGGGCTACGATGCTAACGGTAATGGACAGGGGAATTATAATTTTGGAATGGGTGCGGATCCCAACAACCCCGATATAGTTTATGTGGTTGCACATGTAGTTTGGAAATCGATTGACGGGGGTGTTACATGGACACAACTTACTATTTGGTCGCAGGTTTTACATACCGATATGCATCAAGTGGTAGTGAGTCCTTATAACACGAATGAGCTGTATAATATTAACGACGGAGGTGTTTGGCGAAGTTTAAATGGTGGTGTGAATTGGTCTCCACGAAGCAATGGATTAGGCGCTACTGAAATTTATCATGCTGCATTAAATCCATTGAGAAAAGATATGGTGAGCATCGGTACACAGGACAATGGTGAGTTGTATGTAAGCAACGGACAATGGAAAACGAATCGCGGTGGTGATTGGGGAAGTAGAATGACATTTGATTACAGCAATTCAAACATGGTTTATTATCATGAAAATGGTAAGCGGAGAAATGTAATTGTTGGAAATGAAGTTTCTTTTGGCATTCCCTTTACTTCGAGCAATAGTACGCGAATGGCATTTACTCCTTTAGATGCAGAATTGGGTTTGATGGGTACTGCGGATGTGTATTTAACATTTGATTTAAGTAGTCCCGTACCGTTTTGGGCACAAGCAAGTAGTTTCAATGCAACGATACGTTCCATGACTTTTGCTCCACATTCAGCCGATGTAGCTTATGTATTGACAACCCCCAATGTTTTTAGAAAAGCGACGAATATTTCTAGTGGTGTTCCCGTTTGGACAAGTTCTACCTTACCGACTACCTTAAATCCGAGTGGATATGTTTGTGGAATTACCAGCGATACAAATATCATTTACGTGACGGCCGGATCGAAAGTATATCGTTCGAATGATCAAGGAAGCACTTGGTCGAATGTGACTTTAAATTTACCAAATATCAATATCATTAACATCGTTAGCGATCCGTATGGAAGCGATGAATCGGTGTATGTTTGCAATTCCTATGGGGTTTGGTATAAGAATAATTCATTGCCTAACTGGATCAATTATTCACAGGGATTGCCATCGGTAGCTTCCATCACTGATTTTATGTTTTATGATGATGGTCCTTTTAGCAGTGTGATTCGTACTTCAAGTTATGGAAGAGGTGTATGGGAAAGCCCTATGCATCCTGTAAGTACTGGACTTAATTCATTGTCTACACCTCTACTTTCTTTGGAGATTTCTCCGAATCCAGCACATGAATCTATTTCGGTATTGCTTCCTGTGAGCAGAGATGAAAAATCGACAATGCAAATAATAAATTCAGTTGGACAAACGGTTTTTGAAAGGAAGAGTCCTTCCTTTTCTCAGGAAAAAGTGAGTATTGATATTCAGCAATTACCTGTAGGAGTTTATTTGTTGCAATTGAAAAATGCGCAGCAACGAATTTATGCGAATGGTAGATTTGTAAAGAATTAGAAATTTACCTATTTTACGTAATGTGTATTAGGTAAAGATGGACGTCCAGCAATTTTCGAGCTTTCTCGACTGAAACGCTTATTTTCGCCCAGAAGTAGAAATCGTGAAATACGATTACCCAGATGTAGAAATCGTAAGAACGATTACACATCTGGGCTTAGCTTGAGAACCGTAAAAACGATTACCCAGATGTAGAAATCGTAAGAACGATTACACATCTGGGTTAGGCTGCAGGCAATTGAATTAATATTAAATACAAATTATAAAAAGATATGCAAGAGATAGCAGTAATTGGGTCAGGTCAGATGGGTAATGGCATTGCGCATGTTTTTGCGCAAAATGGATACACGGTTTCCCTGATAGATATACAACAAGCAGCGCTCGATAAGGCGATGGAAACCATCAGTAAAAACCTCGATCGACAAGTTGGAAAAGGAGTATTAACTGAGGTTGAAAAGGCAACCGCTCTAGGAAGGATCACTACGCATACGGATTTGAAAGCAGCTGTGAAAAACGCAGATTTAGTAATTGAGGCTGCTACTGAAAACATTGATTTGAAATTGAAAATTTTTGGAGATTTAGATGCAGCTTGTAAGCCTTCCTGCATTTTAGCTTCCAATACTTCTTCCATTTCCATCACAAAAATTGCATCAGTTACCACACGTGGCGACAAAGTAATTGGAATGCATTTTATGAATCCCGTTCCGGTGATGAAATTAGTAGAAGTGATTCGCGGATATAATACCAGCGATGAAGTGACTAAGGAAATTTTTGATATTTCAAAAAAGCTCGGAAAATCACCTGTAGAAGTAAACGATTATCCCGGATTCATTGCGAACCGGATTTTAATGCCCATGATTAACGAAGCTATTTATAGTTTATACGAAGGCGTTGCTGGTGTAGATGAAATTGATACGGTGATGAAATTAGGGATGGCACATCCGATGGGTCCTTTGCAGTTGGCTGATTTTATAGGATTAGATACCTGTTTGAGTATTTTGAGAGTGTTGCATGACGGATTTGGAAATCCGAAGTATGCTCCATGTCCATTGTTAGTGAACATGGTTACCTCTCGAAATTTAGGAGTGAAAACAGGAGAAGGATTTTACAAATACACAAAAGGATCGAAAGACATTGTAGTTGCCGATTACTTCAAAAAATAATTTGATTAATAGTTTATTTTCTAAATAATATCGATGCGCGAAACTCAGTTTCAAGAAGGAGATTACGTACGCTTTCTCAATGAGAAGCAAGAGGGGACCGTATCAAAAGTTCTTGGAAATGGAAATGTGATTGTCGACATTGAAAATGATTTTCCCATTGAAGCCACACCCAAGGAATTAGTAAAGGTACATTCGAGCAGCGAACAAAAAGCATCGCAATCCCCTACTCCAATTAACGAAGCACCCATACCTGTATGGGAAAACTATAACCAATTCCCTACATTATTTGCATGCAAAAATCAGCTTTACCTTCTCGTTGTTCCCACCCAAAACCAAGTAAGTGCAGGTCCGGTAAAATTGTATTTGGTGAATGCGACTTCCCACGGGATAGCGTACAGTTTACACTTCCGAAAAGATAAAACACTTACTGGAATTCATTATGGCGGAATTGCTTCTGAAGAATGCATCTATCTCTGTGAATTAAAGCGCGAGAAGTTGTTTGACTACGACGATTTACAATTTGAAGGAACACATTTTTTTGCTCAAGCAAGTCCATCCAAAAGAAAAATCAGTTTAAACTTTTCCTTGACCTTGCCTGATCTTTCACAGCAATTTCCACACCTTACTACACCACTTTCTTTTGCGAAGTCGATGGTGTTATTTCATGAGGATGAGTCGACGGAAGAAAACATGGATTTGCTTTTAGAGAAACTTCAAAATGAGCATCGCCAAACGCCCATCCTAAAAGAAGAAAAGAAAATCATCAAGCGGGAACAAGGTGGCAATGATCTACTGAGAAAACATGGTTTGTCGCCATCGTTGCTTGAGATTGATTTACATATTGAAGAGATCACACATTCCATTGAAGGGTTGAGCAATGCCGAGATCATTCAAATACAGTTAGCGCATTTCAAGAAAGAGCTCGACAAATGTTATTTACGACAACAGAAAAGCATTGTGTTTATCCATGGCATTGGCAATGGCCGACTCAAAACTGAAATCCGCCAAGTACTCCGTGAATCCAATTTGAAGTTCAGTGATGGCTCCTATGAGCGTTATGGAAGTGGTGCTACGGAGGTGTTTTTGTAATTTTTTAGTTCCATTCCGTTTTATTAAATTTTATTCGTAATATTGTTTTAAGAAGTGGAAAAACTGCTTAAAACTATTTGTAATGAAAAAGCTCTTTACTCTGATTATTTTATTAGCCTCTACTGCAACTTTCGGGCAGAATTATCAGCCCCTACTTAAACCCACTTTAGCTTGGCAAATTTTGCATGGAGAAGGAACCTATATTTGTCATTTAAGAGATGGTGATCACTATTTTATTCAAGGTGACACTATGATAACTGGGCAATTGTATTATAAAGCTTATACTCAACCAATTATTTCTTTAAATCCAGGCCCATATTGTCCACCATTCGCAATTGATGGTAATTCCCCTCCAGCACTATGCTTACTTTTAAGAGAAGATACAATAGCTAGAAAAGTATTTAGGCTGTCAAATAATGTAGAAAGTTTATTATATGATTTTAACTTAATTGAAGGTGATACTTTAAAAACGTATTATAATGGATCACCATTGGAATATATTATTGATAGCGTAGGAATGACTTTCTTTAACATTGGTTGTTTAAGGAAAATTTTTTATTTGAATACTGGTGAAAATTACATTGAAGGTATTGGCGGCTCACAGGGAATTCAATATCCAATGATTCAAGGCCTGGGTTTTTGGGAGGAACCTATTTGCATCAGTGAAAATAATATAGCTATTTGTGGTGGACAATGTTTAGGAACTGTTGGCATCAACGAAAATTTACAAGAATCAAAAAGTGTATTTTCAAACCCCTTTATAAATGAAGTCACTTTTCAGGCAAACCATCCTGAAGAAACAGAAATTATTCTCTATAATGGTATTTCAAGTGAAATATTCCGACAATCATTTAGCAATTCAACAACTATCAACGCAGAGAATTTAGTGAGTGGTATCTATGTTTACAAGATGATTAGCAAAAGTGGATTGAGTTCCTTTGGAAAACTAGTCAAACTTTAAGTGAAAGCATTATCATAGCGAACTGAATCATTGAATCAATCGCACTGGGAATCTCCTTCCTTAGCTCAATTTTCAACTGTCGGTACAAATTATCACTTCAACTTTATCACAATAATCAGGGGTATTAAAGCACCATACTAGATCATTCAACTATTAATAATTTTTATTCTATTTTTGCAGAGCAATTAAAAATGCTTTTATAGAAAATGATTAAAGAAAAATACTTTGAACTGATAGATACTATTGGCTCAACCATTAAGAGAGCTCGAGAAAATGCAATACGGGCTATTAACACAGAACTCGTAAGAGCAAACTGGGAAATTGGCAAACACATTGTCGAATTTGAACAAGGTGGACTTGATAGAGCTGAGTACGGAAGTGACTTACTATCAAATATTTCCAGAGATTTGAAACTTCGTTTTGGCAAAGGATTCGGCAGACGAAATGTACTGGACATGCGAAGATTTTACATTGCATATCCAATTTGGCAGACAGTGTCTGCCAAATTAAACTGGAGTCAATTCATTGTTCTCATTGGTATTTCAGATGAGTCCGCTCGTAAATTCTATGAAAAACAATCCATCAACGAAAACTGGTCAAAGCGAGAACTTGAACGACAAATTAACTCTTCATTATTTGAACGACTTGCGCTTAGTCATAATAAAAAAGAGGTGTTAAGATTATCAGGAATAGGTCAACTTTCAAGTGCACCCTCAGAAATAATAAATGATCCCTATGTATTAGATTTTTTAAAGATTCCTCAAAGCAATATAGTTACAGAGAAGCAACTGGAACAAAAGATAATTGACATCTTTTGTTGCAATTGCCGACTCAAAACTGAAATCCGCCAAATACTCCGCGAATTTAATTTAAAGTTCAGTGATTGGGCCTATGAGCGTTATGGAAGTGGGGCTACCGAGGTGTTTTTGTAAAAATTGCATTTACATTCCGTTTTATTAAATTTTATTCGTAATATTGTTTTAAGAAGTCGAAAAGCTTTAAAACTATTTGAAATGAAAAAGTTCTTTACTCTGATTATTTTATTAGTCTCTACTGCAACATTCGCACAGAACTATTTCCCGTTAATTAGACCTAATTTGGTGTGGCAAGTCATGCATGGAAATGTAGCTACAATATGCCATTTAGAATATGGTCACCATTTTTATTTTCAAGGAGACACTCTTGTTTCTGGGTATACGTATCAAAAAATGTATTCTAATCCAATCATTTCTCTAATTGGCAATCCCTATTGTCCACCATATGCAGTTGATAATAACTCTCCAGCTAATTTTGGTGGCTTAATGAGAGAAGATACTATTGCTAAAAAAGTTTTTATGTATGATTTTAGCATTAATTCGGATGAATTATTGTACAATTTTAATTTAGTGGCTGGGGATACATTAAACTCTTTTATGGGTGCGCTTCTAATTGTGGATAGTGTTAGTTTGATTTCCTTGCCCAATGGGGATATACGAAAAATCTTTTATTTGAATTCAGGGGAAAATTATATTGAAAGTATAGGCGGATCTAATGGAATTGGATTTCCTTTAATTGATCCTCTTGGCTATGCATATGAGCCCATTTGCATCAGTGAAAATAATATTCCAATTTGGGGAGGACAATGTTTAGGAACTGTTGGAATCAATGAAAATTTACAAGAATCAAAAAATGTTTATCCTAACCCATTTATTAATGTAATAACCATTGAAGCAAGCAATCCTGAAGAAACAGAAATTATTCTCTATAATGGCATTTCAAACGAAATTTTAAGAAAATCATTTAGCAATTCCACCACCATCAACACGGAGAATTTAGTAAGTGGTATTTATGTTTACAAAATGATTAGCAAAAGTGGATTGACTTCCTTTGGGAAACTAGTCAAACTTTAAGTGAAAGCTTCATGTTCTCGAACTGAATCATTGTTTGAATGGCACTTAAAATCTCCTTCCTTAGCTCAATTTTTCAACTGTCGGTACAAATTATCACTTCAACTTTATAAAAATAATAAGGGTATTTAAGAACCATACTATATCATTCAACTATTAATAATTTTTATTCTATTTTTGCAGAGCAATTAAAAATGCTTTTATAGAAAATGATTAACGAAAAATACTTTGAACTGATAGATACTATTGGCTCAACCATTCAGAGAGCTCGGGAAAATGCAATACGGGCCATTAACACAGAACTCGTAAGAGCAAACTGGGAAATTGGCAAACACATCGTTGAATTTGAACAAGGTGGCCATGAACGAGCTGAGTACGGAAGTGACTTACTATCAAATATTTCCAAAGATTTAAAACTCCGATTTGGGAAAGGATTTGGCAGACGAAATGTATTGGACATGCGAAGATTTTACGTTGCTTATCCAATTTGGCAGACAGTGTCTGCCAAATTAAACTGGAGTCAATTCATTGTACTTATTGGTATTTCAGATGAGTCCGCTCGTAAATTCTATGAAGAAAAATCCATCCACGAAAATTGGTCGAAGCGAGAGTTAGAACGTCAAATTTGCTCTTCATTATATGAACGACTTGCGCTTAGTCATAATAAAAAAGAGGTGTTAAGATTATCAGGAATAGGTCAACTATCAAGTGCACCCTCAGAAATAATAAAAGATCCCTATGTATTAGATTTTTTAAAGATTCCTCAAAGCAATAAAGTTACAGAGAAGCAACTGGAACAAAAGATAATTGACAACTTGCAAATGTTTCTTTTAGAATTAGGCAAAGGGTTTGCTTTTGTTGGTCGACAATATAAAATCTCTTTAAGAAATAAGCACTTCTACATTGATCTTGTATTCTACCATCGAATTTTAAAATGCTTCATACTAATCGACTTAAAAACAAAAGCTGTTCGGCATAATGATATTGGTCAAATGAATCTTTACCTTAATTTTTTTAAGAGTGAGGAAAATTCGGATGGGGATAATGAACCGATAGGTATTATTCTTTCGGCCGATAAAGATGAAGTGTTAGTAGAATATGCTACAGGAGGAATTTCCAACAAAATATTTGTTTCTAAATACCAACTCTATCTACCGAATAAAAAACAATTTGAAAAACAAGTTAAGTCAATATTAGAAAGGGAATAGAACCTCACCGCCTTAAATTTAAACTCTTATCCGCATACTGATTCAACTCTCGCAATTGATCGCTATGCACCGTGACGCCGGTATGCGGCAAGCCCGACTGCAGCGCCTTTCGCGTCGGACCAAAGCCCGGTAATTCGGGCAGCAGCGAAAAATGCAGGTTGAAAATATTGCCGCCG
>JANOAX010000203.1:0-46641 GCA_031411335.1 Bacteroidota bacterium | reverse complement strand
ATCTTATGATTAAATTCTTCCAATGTACAATCTTGATCTAACAAATCAACGGGCGTTCGAGTTGCTGTAAATGAAATATCATCGACATCAATTTGATCGTTGATGGTCATTACAGCAGCTAACTCAACCACTGCTTTTAATTCTCTTACATTTCCTGGGTATTGATACGCTAATAACTTTTCTTTTGCTGCAACACTAAAAGTCTTTTTAGATAATTTATTCAATGAACAAAATGAATCGAGAAACTGCTTTGCTAACAATAAAATATCATTTCCTCTGTCTTTTAAAGGTGGCAATTGAATGGGCAAACCTAATAGACGGTAAAATAAATCTTCGCGAAAAAGCCCTACTCGTACTTCCTCCGATAAATTTTTGTGTGTTGCCGTTATAATTCGTACATCAATAGGAATAATTTGATTACTTCCTACGCGTGTGATTTCACGCTCTTGTAATACACGTAACAATTTAACTTGAATAGAAAAATCCAAATCGGCGATTTCATCTAAAAATAACGTACCTCCATTCGCCTCCTCAAATTTTCCGATGCGCGTATTAATAGCTCCTGTGAAAGATCCTTTCTCATGACCAAAAAGTTCACTTTCCATTAAGTCACGTGGAATAGCAGTAGCATTAACAGCGACAAATGGCCTATTGGCTCGAGATGAATTAAGATGAATAGCTCTTGCTACCAACTCTTTTCCGGTTCCAGTTTCTCCAGTAAGAGACACATTGATGGTAGTAGTTGTTGCTTTTGAAATTAAATTAAAAACAAGATTCATTTGCTCACTGTTTCCAATAATCATATTTCGGAGATCATTTTTATCTCCAATTTGCAAACGCAAATGTTTCACTTCCTCTTCTAAAGTAACTTTATTTCGAATATGATGCACCGCATTCCATAGTCGTTCCTTCGTTTCTTCATTCTTAACAATATAATCATAAACACCAAAGCGCATCATGGCTAATGCAGTATTTATATCTTCTTGTCCAGAAACAATTACAATTTCCGACTCCGGAACTTTAGATTTTAATACTTTTAATAATTCATCTCCTTTAATGTCAGGTAAGGAATAGTCTAAAGTAATAATATTTGGTTTTTCATCCAATGCCTTTATCAATTCTTTCCCCGACTCGAAACGCTTTACTTTATTCTCTGGATTCAATTGTAAATGATGAACCAAAAGCTCTCCATACCATAAATCATCTTCCACCACAAAAATAGTGAGTGGTTTTTCCGATGCATTCGACTTCATTGTATTCATAATTGTTCAAAGATAAAAAAGTATGGAGATACCGAGCGTAAAAGCCAAATTCAATTCAATTCACATAACTTTGCGGAATGCAGAAAAATCACGATCCTTTTGAAGCCCTTCGATTCAGGGACTTTCGATTTTTTCTGAGTGGTAAACTTTTATTGACCATTGCCTTGCAGATGCAAGCCATCGTTGCCAGTTGGATGATTTATGATCAAACAAAAGATCCTTTTGCTCTGGGATTAATCGGATTAACGGAAGCAATTCCAGCTCTATCACTAGCCCTACCAGGAGGATTTCTTGCTGATCGTTATCATCGCAAAAAACTAATGTTGGTAGCAGTGTTTATGATGCTATTAGCCTCTTTTGGTTTAGTATATTACACGCTATCTGATGTTCAAACCATTGGCACCTGGCCGGCATATTTAGTAATTTTCTTTATTGGTCTTGCTCGTGGTTTTTTCAATCCTGCCCAATCGGCCTTTTGGGCACAGCTCGTTCCTAATGATAAATACATTAACGCATCCGTATGGAATAGCAGCCTATGGCAGGTGGGAGCAGTGACGGGTCCCGCTTTAGGTGGATTAGCATATGGATGGTACGGAGCAGCGGTAACTAGTGCAGCAGTTTGCGTTTTAATGATAGTTGTTTTTATTAGTTATGCATTTATTCGCCATCAACCTATGCCCATCAGCGATCGATCCGAATCGATGCGTGCTTCGTTAAAAACAGGTATTCAGTTTTTCTTTAAGCAACAACTTTTATTGTCGGCAGTAAGTTTAGATTTATTCGCCGTATTATTTGGTGGAGCCGTTGCATTATTACCCGCATTTGCAGATCAAATTTTA
Source organism: Bacteroidota bacterium (assembly GCA_031411335.1). Lineage (GTDB taxonomy): Bacteria > Bacteroidota > Bacteroidia > AKYH767-A > OLB10 > JAJTFW01. The sequence continues at coordinate 44,540 of JANOAX010000203.1, read as the reverse complement.
CATACCGGACCTGAGGGACTTGGATTTTTACGATCGGCACCTGCTATTGGAGCGGTTTTAATGGCGGCTTATATGGCATTTCGACCACCGGCTAAAGGAGCAGGAAAATTAATGTTAGTGTGTGTAGCTGGATTTGGTTTATGTATGATTGCTTTTGCTTTATCACAAAGCTTCTTGTTCTCCATTTTGGTATTGATCTTAAGTGGAATGCTCGACAATGTAAGTGTTGTGATTCGATCTACCATACTACAAACCCATACACCCAATGAAATGAGAGGCCGGGTATCTGCTGTAAACAGCATTTTTGTGGGATCTTCGAATGAAATTGGTGCATTCGAATCAGGATTGGCAGCAAAATTTTTGGGGTTGGTAAATTCCGTGGTTTTTGGAGGCATCATGACATTAGGCGTAGTTGCCATTACCTGGAAAAAAGCACCGGAACTCCGAAAATTAGATTTGTAAATACTTATTTCTTAGAACCTAAATTTTTAAAAAGATTCCATCCATCATCCATATCATTTTTGTGATCAAATGTAGAAACCCAATCTACAAACATTTCTCGAAACTCTTCCATTTCATCTCTCAATACTTTTAAATAAGCGGGATCGGCTAAATTCAACAAACTCAAACCCGCTTCTTGCGCCAATAAGTTTTGCGCGGCTACTTTTACTAAGACGGCATTTTCCATTTTCGTAGAAAAATAATTAGCGTCTTCAGCAGCTACTATCGCGTTCCTTAATTTTTTAACATTTGAGAACATTACTTCTTTATAGTGTGATGAAATATCATCTACATTCGAAAATGTTTCTACAATACCATTTACTACATCAAAAATTTGACGTGCTTTAATCATCAATGGCAAACAAGAAATTCTTTCTTGCTCTCTTTTGATTTCATTCAATGCTTCAACACTTGCAGTGTCATCATTCAAAAAATCATCGTCGAAATCGTTGTTAATGTTCCAAAGCATATAGTTAGCATCATTTTAAATCTCACTTGAAAACCAAAGTTATGTTCCATAGCAATACAAGTCAAGTACATTTTAAAAACCAATCAATTATTTTACATATTTATCACATCTCCAGCCACAACATTAAATTCTATATCCAAGAATAATAAGAAATAGGCCAAGGTTATAACCTCCTATGATGAGACAAAATAGATGTTTTCATGAACCATTTTCTCTATTAGAATATTCCATCTCCGCTTATCCAAAAACGTAGACCCTTTGTTATCAATTTGGTTTAAAATCCAAGAGTTTCTTTTACAATATGTTAAATGACTGTACGTCCCATGAAGAGGGATAAAATTCTCCCTAATAAAACTTACCTTTGCACTTCTTAGAATTCTTATAAAAAATGTTAGATTTTATCAATAAAATACTTAAATCCTTCTTAGGCAGTAAGTCGGATCGTGATTTCAAGGAAACTCTTCCTTATGTGGAGAAGGTGAACAGTTCATTTTCAGGCTTAGCGCAGCTTAGTAATGATGAGCTTCGTGCCAAGACGGAATCCTTCAAGCAACATATTCAAAACCATATTTCAGAGATTGGAATTGAATTGACTCAATTAACCGAGAGTGCTGAATCCAATTTAGAAATGGATTTACACGAAAAGGAAAAAATATTTACTCGTGTTGACGAATTAAAAAAAGAACGCAACAAAAAAATTGAAGAAGCATTGATGGAAATTCATGCCGATGCTTTTGCTGTTGTGAAAGAAACTGCTCGTCGATTTACTGAAGTAGGCGACTTACAAGTTACTGCCACTCAACTCGACAGAGATATTGCTGTAAAGAGATCTGGTGTTGTGATCAATGGTGATCAAGCTACTTATAAAAAATCATGGCTTGCTGCTGGAATTGAAGTGACTTGGGACATGATACATTACGACGTACAGCTGATTGGCGGAACGGTTTTGCATCAGGGAAAAATTGCAGAGATGGGAACTGGAGAAGGAAAAACTTTAGTTGCTACGCTTCCTCTTTACTTAAATGCACTTGCAGGAAGAGGAGTTCATGTAGTAACCGTAAATGATTACCTCGCTAAGCGTGACTCGGAATGGAACGGACCTATTTTTGAATTTTTAGGATTGTCGGTGGATTGCATCGACAAACATCAACCCAATTCGCCAGAACGTCGCAAAGCTTATTTAGCAGATATTACTTACGGAACAAATAACGAATTTGGTTTTGATTACCTGAGAGATAATATGGCGCGAAGTCCGGAAGACATCGTGCAACGTGAACATCATTTTGCCATTGTAGATGAGGTCGATTCTGTGTTGATTGATGATGCGCGTACGCCATTAATTATTTCAGGTCCTACACCGAAAGGAAATGATCAAGAGTTTCATGCATTGAAACCGAAAGTGGAAACTTTAGTGAATTCACAAAAAAATTATGTGAATACTTTAATAGCTGAAGCGAAAAAGAATTTTGAAAATAAAGATAAACAGGAAGATGTCGGTATCATGCTTTTGCGTGCACATCGTGGAATGCCTCGTCACCGTGCATTGATTAAATTCTTGAGTGAGCCCGGTGTGAAAGCATTGCTTTTAAAAACAGAAAATTCGTACATGGCCGATCAAGGTCGACAGATGCGATTAAAGATTGATCCAGAATTATTTTTTGTGATTGATGAAAAAAATCACAGCATTGAATTATCTGAAAAAGGTGTTGACCTAATTAGTACGAATACGAGTGATGCACATTTCTTTGAAATGCCTGATGTAGGTTCCATCATGGCTGACTTAGAAAAATCTACTTTGCCTGCAGAAGAGAAAGCGCAAAAGAAAGAAACACTAATGCTCGACTTCTCTATTAAGAGCGAGCGGATCCATACGATCAATCAATTGTTGCGTGCTTATACACTCTATGAAAAAGATACAGAGTATATCATTCAAGAGGGGAAAATCAAAATTGTTGATGAACAAACGGGTCGTGTTTTAGATGGAAGAAGGTATAGTGATGGATTGCATCAAGCGATTGAAGCGAAAGAAAATGTGAAGGTAGAAGCAGCGACACAAACGTATGCTACTGTGACCTTGCAGAATTATTTCCGTATGTATCACAAGCTTTCCGGAATGACGGGAACTGCAGAAACAGAAGCGGGTGAGTTTTGGGAAATCTATAAACTCGATGTAGTGGTTATTCCAACCAATCGAAGTATTGCTCGTAAAGACGAAGAAGATTTAGTTTATAAAACAACTCGTGAAAAATACAATGCAGTAATTGATGAAATTGTAAAACTCACTGAGGCAAAACGTCCGGTCTTAGTAGGAACTACTTCGGTAGAGATTTCAGAATTGTTGAGTCGAATGCTTTCTCAACGTAAGATAGCACACAATGTATTGAATGCAAAGAAGCATCAATCAGAAGCGGAGATTGTATCTCAAGCCGGTTTTGCTGGCACAGTTACTATTGCAACCAACATGGCAGGTCGTGGTACGGATATTAAATTAGGACCTGGAGTGAAAGAGGCGGGTGGATTAGCTATCATTGGTACGGAGCGTCATGAATCACGACGTGTAGATAGACAGTTGCGCGGTCGTGCGGGTCGACAAGGTGACCCAGGATCGTCACAGTTTTTTGTTTCGTTGGAAGATAGTTTGATGCGTTTATTTGGATCTGAGCGTATAGCAGGACTGATGGATCGCATGGGATTGAAAGAAGGCGAGGTTATTCAGCACAGTATGATTTCAAAGAGCATTGAACGTGCTCAACGCAAGGTAGAAGAAAATCATTTTGGAACTCGTAAGCGTTTGTTAGAATACGATGACGTGATGAATGCGCAACGTGAAGTGATTTACAAAAAGCGTCGACATGCACTATACGGAGAACGGTTAGCACTCGATTTGCAAAACATGTTATTCGATTTGAATGAAAGCATGGTAGTAGCTCATCAGGAAGATCGTGATTTTACTGGATATAATTTTGAGTTGATGCGAAATTTTGCTGTGGATAGTCCAGTAACTGAACAGGAATTCATGGGTGGAAAAGCAGAAGACGTTGCCGATACCATTTACCAGTCCCTCGATCATCATTACCGCACAAAATCATCTGCTATTTCAGAGCGTGCTTTCCCTATTATCAAGCAAGTTTACGAGCAACAAGGGCAGCAGTTTGAAAATATTGTTGTTCCCTTTACCGATGGAATTCGTACAGTTCAAGTATTAGCGAATTTGAAAAAATCGTATGAGACCAATGGAAGTGAAATGATTCGTGCATTTGAAAGAAGCATTGCATTAAGTTTCATTGACGATTCATGGAAGGAGCATTTGCGTGAAATGGATGATTTGAAGCAGAGTGTTCAAAACGCCGTTTACGAGCAGAAAGATCCGTTGTTGATTTACAAATTTGAATCCTTTGAATTATTTAAGAAGATGTTGGATACGGTGAACCGTGATACCATGTCGTTCTTGTTCAAAGGAAAAGTGGCTATTGACGAACCACAACAAGTAAAACAAGCGCCGCAACCTCAACGAAGCGACATGAGCAAGTTAAAAGCGACGCATGATGAGTTTCAACAAAACGTTTCCAGCAGCGCAGGACAACAAAGCAATATGCCTCCGCAAGGACCTCCTCCACCGGTAAAGCATGAACCCGTTCGTGTAGAGAAGCAGGTGGGAAGAAACGAACCGTGTCCGTGCGGATCGGGGAAGAAGTATAAGAGTTGCCACGGAGCGATGGTGGAAGGGTAGATGTTGGATGTTAGATGTTAGATGTTAGATGTTAGATGTTAGTTGTTAGTTGTTAGTTGTTAGTTGTTGTTAGATAAATTATTACTTCGAATAATTATTTTGAGCAGATGGTCGTTGAGGTTTGCGAATGGATGTTAGGTAGGATATAATATCAGTTTGTCTGTTCAATACGTTTATATGTTAATCTCTGCAAAAAAAAATCACCATTACTTATACCCAATTTTGCGGGCGGGTGTGGTCGGGGGAGTGAGGAGTTGTTTTAATGCATGGAAGATATTTCGGATATCCGCACTGTTATTCACTACTTGCTTTTCCAACGCTTCCATTTTTAACAAAATATCCTTATGTGTCATCAGCATCTCCCGCATCTTGGTAAATACTCTAATGATGCGAATATTCATTTCGATAGCCCGCTCACTGTTTAACACGCATGCCAACATCGTTACTCCTTGTTCCGAAAAACAAAAGGGTGCATGTCGAAGACCTTTCCTGTCGTCTTCGTCATTTACATTTTCTCTTCTCCATATTTCAAACTCTCTATTGTCCATTTCGAACATAAAATCTAATGGGAATCTTGCTGCATTTCTTCGTACCGCTTCTTTCAATCGCTTTGTTTCCACGCCATATAAAACGGCGAGATCTCGATCTATCATTACTTTCTGATTGCGGATTAGATAAATGCGACTGATAATACTTTCATCTGGAATTGATATTAAATTATTCATAAGTGTTTGTTTTTTATTGATTTACAAATTGGAGGACGCAATTTGCGTCCTCCAATTTGTAAGAGATTGTATTTTAGTTAGTTGTAATAATTAATATTTGATTTTGAATTAATTAGAATATGAAAAACCCTCACTTCCCCCAATTCGCGCGATCCATAGATCGGTAATTGATGGCTTCGGCGAGGTGTTCATTGCGGATATCTGCACTGTTAGAGAGGTCGGCGATGGTGCGTGCGACTTTTAAGATTCGGTCGTAGGCGCGGGCGCTGAGATCGAGGCGCTCCATGGCTACTTTTAATAGTTGTTGTCCTGCTTCGTCAATTCGACAATGCGTTCGAATATGTTTACTACTCATCATCGCATTGCTATGCACACCCTGTTCATTTTTGAATCGAAGGGATTGAATATCGCGTGCAGCCATCACGCGTTTACGAATGATTGAACTTGACTCGGATGATTGCAATGAATTCAATTCCCTAAATGGAACGGGAACTACTTCAATATGCAAATCGATGCGATCTAATAACGGTCCGGATATCCGTTGTAAGTAACGATCAACAATTCCGAAGCCGCAAGTGCAATCTTTTTCTGGATGATTTAAAAAACCGCAGGGACACGGATTCATACTCGCCAATAGCATAAAGCTGCTTGGGTATTCGACTGCAAATTTAGCTCGAGAGATGGTCACTTTGCGATCTTCTAAAGGTTGTCGCATGACTTCAAGTACGGTTCGTTTAAATTCGGGAAGCTCATCTAAAAAAAGCACACCATTATGTGCTAGAGAAATTTCACCAGGCTTCGGAAATCCCCCTCCTCCTACTAAGGCTACGTCACTGATTGTATGATGTGGTGAACGAAAGGGTCGTTGACGAATTAATCCGATATCGCGTCCTAGTTTTCCAGCTACCGAATGAATTTTTGTGGTTTCTAATGCTTCTTCGGCAGTGAGTTCTGGAAGAATACCGGGCATACGTCGGGCTAACATTGTTTTTCCAGCTCCGGGTGGACCAATCAATATCACATTATGACTTCCTGCCGCAGCAATTTCCAATGCACGTTTAATGTTTTCTTGTCCTTTCACATCTGAAAAGTCCATCTCAGGATGATCAGGATATTTTAGTGCATTGAGCAAATCAAATTTTACGGGCACTTGTTTTTTAAGACCAATCAAAAAACCAATTACCTCCTTGAGTGTATCCATTCCATACACTTCTAGCCCATCTACCACCGCGGCTTCCATCTCATTCGCTTGTGGAACAATAATTCCTTTGAAGCCTTCATTTCGCGCTTGAATCGCTACAGGAAGAACGCCTTTTACCGGAACTATTTTCCCATCTAAAGAAAGCTCGCCCATCATCATAAAGGAGGCAAACATGCTCGACGAAACTTGACTCGATGCTGCCAAAATAGCGAGGGCGATAGGCAAGTCGTAGCCCGAACCTTCCTTTCGAATATCGGCAGGTGCGAGATTGATGACCATTCGCATGCCGGGCCATCGAAAGCCATTTACTTTTAAGGCGGCTTCAATACGCGATTGACTTTCACGTACTGCAATATCTGGAAGTCCGGACCAAAATGTTTTGGGCAACCCTTGCGCGGCGTGCACCTCCACATGCACGGTGGTGGCATCTACTCCCATAATGGTGGCCGAATACGTTTTTACAAGTTTGGAGGGTAAGACTTCTTTTACTTCAAATTCTTCTTGAGTTTCTTCGTTGCTCATGGTTTTAAAATTATTGTGGACCTAGAAAAATGATCCGATAGAGCGCGAAATTCGTAATTAAAAAATGAAATACCCGTAAATAAACATTTGTATCCGTTTAATAACGGTTACGGCATAACGAAAACTGATTTGACGCTAAATTTTCTCGCGAAGGCGCAGAGGCGCTAAGGCTGCGCTGTGACAAATTTTCTAGCAAATGACGCGAATCCCCTGAGAGGCTGGCGCAAATTTTTTCTCATCAGCATTTGGACGACTTAGCTTCTCACAAAGTCCTGCCTGCCGACATGCAGGCGCAGTCAAGATTAATATTGGGGCTCAAATAAAATTTGTGCTCTCCGTGAAAAACTCTGCGACCTCTGTGGTAAAAGAGGATACATATCAGAATCGAAAATTAAATGTTCCGAATAACTCATATTCTCTCACAAGCATCAACAACCCATAAAAAAAGATGCTGCCTCTTTTGAAAGAGACAGCATCCATTCTAATTAATTTCAATCAGGGCTTAATAAAAGAACTTTTGAGAAACTCTTTTCTCTTGGTTTTGCAAGATGATGAAGTAGATTCCTTGCGATAAGCTTTGATCTAATTGAATTTTATTCATTCCAGGTACTGCAGGAATTCCGCCTTGATTGTAAATTACTCGACCTGTTGCATCGGTTATGATTGCCGACAATGGCAATTCACTATCGTACACAAACTCAATTTGGAATTGACCATTGTTTAGTGAGTTGCCATACACATTGGTAATTTCAAATGTTTTCACGGCGCCAACAAATACAGGACGTAAATCGGAGTAGGTAAATTCTCCATCCATATCCGTTTGCTTCAAGCGATAGTATTGTAAACCTTGCAAAGGATATTCATCCCATGTCTCGTAATCTAACATCACGGTACTGTTGTGCATATAGGAATTTACCTTCGCAATAAAATCAAACCTGGTTAAATCTTTGTCTGCTCTTTCTACGGTGAAGAAATCGTTGTTGATTTCACTAGCCGTTGTCCATGATAATTTTACACGTGTATCAACAAGCTTCGCATCAAAGTTTACTAACTCAACAGGGAGTGGAAGAGAGTTTAATGCAATTGCCCAAGGGTTACTATTTCCAATTGGACCTGATGCAGCAAAGAAAGGCGCTGGACCCACAGGTAAAACGGGCCAGTTCCAACCTGTAACACGAACTGAATCATAAGCAGGTGTTGCATTCACACCATAACTTTGAATATAAGCCACAGAAGTGTAAGGTGTAAGTAAGCGTATCCAAGATCTATTTTGACCAGAAGCCCACCAAGGTTGTGCTTTCCCTTGATTAAATGCAGACATACCAGCAGCTCTTTCCGTAGCGGTAAATCTAAACATGATATCTGCCACTGGATTTACTCCTGTTTTACTCAACACCCAATAGCGATCTACAGCAGCGGCCGCATTATTTGCACCCGCTAAATTATTAATATGAGAAACCGTTGGCGGCATCGGTACATTACCAGGTGCATTATAGGTGGCTATATCCATATTTCCCATATCTCCACTGCTATGTGTAAATGAGAAAGGAATGTACAGAGGTGCAGCAATCGCCCCACTTCCGAATGGAACCACACGATATCCAGTAATTGAATTGATATTTCTCCAAATCACAGAAGCCGTTGCACTTTCCGAAATCAAAAATCCATTGGTTCTTTCAAACGCACCTTTTGGAGAAACTAAGTTTCCAGTTGCACCCATCACTGCTGGATTGTTCATCGTCAATGTATAAGTATTCATTCGTAACTGTCCTTGCGTAAGAACAACAGATGTATCCACGGTAATGGCGCGCATCATGGTTACAAAATTTGCTGCTGAAGCTTTATTCATTTCCAATTCATTGAAAGTAGTGGGCTGTGTACCTGCAATAGTTTGCGCTATAGTACTATCCATTTGAACACGGCTATACCCTGCATCGAAGAATCCATTATTCAACCAATCTTCCTGTACTCTAATTAATGCTTTACCATAAGGACGATTCACTAAGAATGTAAAATTAGGACGGAAGGAGGCTAGTCCACTAAAGAAATTATCCGTTACACCACCACCTGGTACCATTGCACATCCTGATGCAGCATTTGTAGTAGAAGAAAGAATGAGTGTTGATTTTATACCCGTTGTTTGCGTGATATTGATACGATCATCATTCGAACCTACGTTGGATGCATTATCAAAACAATATTGAATCAAGATATTATTAATTCCATCCCAAACGATAGGTGTAGCTAAATTGATGGTGTTCACACCTGGGAATGTAGTGGTATAAGCCAAAGGACCGTACACGGTGGTAAATGGACCTGCATAAGGTACATTACTAGCATGCTGTGAAAACGGCACTAAGGCATAACTAATGGTAAATCCACCAAAGGCAGCCGTACTCCCTTTAAAACTAAAACTAAACTGCAACCCTGTAATATTATCATTGGGAACTAATCCCGCTAATGTTAATTCCGCTTGCGAATAAATAATTTGTGTTCGAGCATCTGTACTTTGAGATTTAAACGGCGTGTAAATATTATTCACTAAGGTACCGTTACTATAGACTACGTTATTCGAGAAAGAAGATATCACTTTAACTCTTCCATTATTGATTAAATCTCCTCTTAATTTTAAGGGATTCGCACTTGGTGTTGGAGCATTAATAATTACAGAATCCAAAGTAGAAATGGTCAGATTTTTAGCATTGGCCAATATATTTGATTTAATAGTAGGACGGAAATAAGGACGCGAAGGTGTTCCTATTGGAGGGAAAACCTGTACACGATCTATGACAGCATCATCAGCAATAGATGGAATTCCTCCGCACCAGTTTCCTGGATTGCTCCAGTCGTCGGTATTCCCTAACCACAACTTATAACCTACTGGACAGTTTGGAGAAATAATAATGGTGAAGTCTTCAATTTCACCAAAAGTTTGTTGTGAACAAGGGTCAATATTGGTATTTGCAAACACTTCTCGAACTCTCATTCTAGTAACACCTGCATAACCTGCTGCAGGAACTACAAAAGGTATATTCAATGTTTGATTTGCGTTACAATTTACTTGTCCTAATTTTTCACCTAAATCAACAAAATCTCCATCACGATTATAATCGATAAACGCTGCGATATGATTACTTGAAAACCATGTTCCTGCCTGTACTGCCATTGAATAGGCAGCTCCTTGAGATAATACTACGGTTCGTCCAATTACAGGAGACCACAATTCATAATCGGGTGGATGTGCTGTAAAGTCACAACCCGGTCCACCATTAGAAACTAGACAAGGTAAGTTAGAAGGTAATCCAGTATTGTTATTAGTTGCGCCAACAGTCGTATTTATTGCAGTTCCACTAGCGCCATTTAAAACAACCGATTGAACATAATCATTATTTGTATAGGAACCTCCTAACCATGAGGTACCCACTGTGTAAGAACCCACACAATAGGGTAAATCAATTTGACTTGCTCCTGGTAAGGAGAATCCTCCTGCACTAGGAGTAACCGTAATACCCGTTCCTCCGGGGGAAGGACATGTACCTGCAGTACCACCTACAGCAGAACTACGTAAATCAGCATCCACAAAGTTGCTTCCAACAGCAGCAGCCTTAATATCGTAGGTTAACCAGAAAAAGGTTGTATCGTATTCTAAATAAACACAAGAAGTTGCTGCATTTACAAAATCAAGATTGGTGCCGGGCACGGCAATGGTTTGTCCAAATCTGCGAGTAGGATAATCATCCGTTCCTGCAGTAACGGGAAAAGGACTTACATAGGTAGTATCAAAAAGTGTACTTCCTCCCGTATAATAAATTTTAGCATCATCAATATCTAATACATTCGTAGTACCATTTGTATTCATCAAAAGAGAATCCAATTTAACGGCTGTTGAAAGCGCTCCATTCACAACACCACAACCACTGGTACCATCAATTATACAGCGAACACCAACAACCATGTGATTGTTTACACCCACACCTACAGAGGCTCCGTTTTGCAAAAAAAGATCGATTTTTACATCGCTTGCCAATGTTGCAGACGGGTAAGTATTCGTTGTAACACGATCAAAGTACATATTATTACCATCCTTACAAACTCCCATAATGATGAAATAATATCTAGTAGCTGTATAGCTGGCAGCAGTTAAATCGTAAGTATATAAATTCCATGTATTTGCTGTAGCCGCAGGAGCTGTAACATTGTATCTTGGTAATCTATTAGTACCTAAGGTGTTTGTTAATAGAGTTGCTCCAGTCATGTTAGGAGCGGTATTAATATAGACTCGAATGTGATCGTCGGCAAGTGCGAAACCGTTATCACGATACATATAAAAACTAAACTGTGGATTCACTCCCGCATTATTACTAAAATCAAATGGTTTTGTAATGATGATGGATGTGTCATTATTAATGCCAGTAAATGAATTAAACATCATTAAGTTGGTAAGTCCACCAGGAGCCGCTCCAGGAGCAGGATTTGTTGCAGTAGCAAAAGGCTGAAGCACGAATGCTCCGCTTACATTAGTTGCATACTTTTGCTGTCTCCAACCTGGAGCAGGGAAAATAGTTGCGCTTTCAAACGATTCAATTTGTTGAACCATTTGCGCTTTTGAAATTTCAGGTGAAATGAGCGCTAGTAGTGCCAATACCGATGTAAAAATACATCTCATTAATCCTTGGTTTTGGTAGTTGTTTTTCATGTGTTTATTTGTTTGGCGAATTGTTTGGCGAATTCAATGATAGAAATTATTTTAATATTTTGTTATTGTGTCGATTTGATAAATTTTAAGAAGTTCAACTAATTCATCCTTAAGGAGATTTGTAATTAAACGGTTACTATGCAATGATCAATTTTTGCTCTTCATACACACTTGCTAAGTTTAGCAATACTCACTTCACACAAATTTAATTGTAAATGTAGAATTTTAATAACGAAAAAGAAAGGTTTTCGTAAAAAAATGCAATTTTTAATAAACAGGGCACTCCTGAAAATGTCTAAAATTCAGGGTGAATGATCTATTTGAACAAGTAAAAAGAAATAATTTTGAAAGAAAACGGTTGTAATTAAAAATAAATTCATTGATTTTTAATACATTATGCTAATTGGATCCAATGTCGCATCATAAAAAAAGGAGCCTCGGATTTTAACCCGAAGCTCCTTATCATTCATTTGGATGAAGCAAGACTATTTGAAGAATTTATAGGATATTTTCTGTTCTTGATTTTGAAGTATGATGAAATACAATCCCTGAGCAAGACCTTGGTCGATAACCATTTTATTCAATCCTGGAACAGCTTCATTCACTAATTTCTGGTACACGACTCTTCCCGTTGCATCAGTAATGATTGAAGTTAAAGGCAATTCGCTATCGTATAAAAACTCCACTTGTAATTGTTCACTACTTTGCGTATGTCCGTAAACGTTAGTAATTTCAAATGATTTCGAAGTGCCAACAAACACAGGTTTTAGGGCTGAATACGTAAACTCACCATCTAAATCCGTTTGTTTTAATCGATAGTATTGCATTCCATGAAGGGGTTGGTCATCCCAAGCCTCATAATTTAAGAGTACATTACTATTATTCATATAAGAATTAACTTTCGCGATGAAACTAAAATCTGTTGCGTTTTTATCGCTTCTTTCTACTGTGAAATAATCATTATTTACTTCAGATGCCGTAGTCCATGTAAGCTTTACCTTCTTATTGATGAGTTGTGCATTGAATTCTACTAAATCAATAGGTAATGGCGCTGAATTAAGAGCAATTGCCCAAGGATTTGAATTTCCAATTGACGCAGAGGGAGAAAAATAAGGAGCAGGACCCACAGGTAAAATTGGCCAATCCCAACTTGAAACCCTCACTGAATCAAAAGCAGGACTTGCATTGGTACCATAGCTTTGTGTATATGTTAATGTTGTGTATGGATTAATTAATCGAATCCAAGCATTATTCTGTGCTAATATTCTCCAAGGTTGAGCACGTCCTTGATTAAAGGCACTCATACCAGCAGGTCTTTCTGTGGTCGCAAATCTAAAAACTACATTCACATTCGGATTGGCTCCAGTTTTACTCAATACCCAAAAACGATCGACAGCGGCGGCTGCGTTATTACCCGCTCCTGTAGATGGATTAAAATGAGTTACCGTCGGAGGCCAAGGCAAGTTACCTACAGCATTATAAGTGGAAATGGACAAATCGCCCAAGCTTCCGCTATTATGTGTAAAAGAAAAAGGAATATAGAGAGGAGAAGCAACAGCAGCATTCCCAAAAGGAATAACACGATATCCTGCTGTATTAATATTTTTCCAGATCACAGCAGAGGTCGCATTTTCACTAATTAAGAAACCAGTTGCCGTTCTTGCAAACGGTCCAATAGGAGCTACTAAGTTTCCTGTATTCACGGATGGATTATTCATGGTCAACGTAAATGCATTCATCAGCATCGAACCTTGAGTCAGAATTAAAGAAGAATCGATAGCAATACTCCTTTGCATGGTTACCGTTTGATTCACGGCGCCCTTACTCATATTTAATTCGTTAAATAAAGTAGACTGTGTACCCGTGATATTTTGAGCCACTGCTCCATCCATCAACACCTGACTATACCCTGCATCAAAAAATCCATTATTAATCCAATCTCTCTGCAAAGCGAAAATTGCTTTGGTATAAGGACGATCAATGAGGAATGTAAAGTTGGGTCGGTAAGAACTCAAACCACTAAAGAAATTATCCGTTACGCCAGCACCAGGCACGAGCGAACATCCGCTTCCTGCGTTTGTAGTAGTCGATAAAATCAGAGTTGACTTTATACCTGTTGTTTGGGTGATGTAAATACGATCATCATTAGATCCAATGTTTGATGCGTTATCATAACAATATTGAATCAACAAATTACTCGATCCATCCCAAACAATTGGGGTAGTTAAATTGAGTGTATTTACTCCTAAATTAGTTGTTAAAGCTGTTGGTCCATAAACTGTAGTCAAAGCTCCTGCATAAGGTACATTGCTTGCATGTTGAGTGAAAGGAACTAACGCATAACTCACTGTTAAATTATTGTAGGCAGCAGAACTTCCTTTAAACCATAAACTGAATTCAATTCCATTTATTTGATCGCCGCCAATTAAACTATTTAGCGTTAACTCCGCTGCTGAATAAATAATTTGTGAGCGAGCGTCAGTACTTTGAGATTTAAAGGGAGTATAAATATTATTTGGTAAAGTACCATTACTATACGTCAAATTAGTAGTAAACGAACTCACCACAGAAATACGGCCATTATTAATTAGATCCTGTGCTAAACGCAATGCATTTGCACTTGGAGTTGGTGCGTTAATAATTAATGTATCCAAATTAGAAATAGTAAGAATTCTAGCGGTTGCAGAAATATTTGATTTAATAGTTGGCTTAAAATACGGGCGCGTTGGGGTACCTGTAGGAGGGAAAACTTGAACACGACTAATTTGCGCGTCGTCACCGATAGTAGGCACACCACCACACCAGTTACCTGGATTATTCCAATCGTCGGTATTTCCCAACCATAATTTATAAGTAGCCGGGCAACTTGGTGAGATTACGATAGAGAAATCTTCAATTTCGCCATAGGTAAATTGATCACATGGTGTAACATTTGAAGAAGCATACACTTCACGTACTCGCATACGAGTAACTCCAGTATATCCTGCAGCGGGAACTGAAAAAGCAATATTTGCATTTCCTAAACCTGGTAAGGTAACTTGTCCTAGTTTTTCACCAACATCCAAAAAATCTCCATCTCTATTAAAGTCAATGAAAACCGCAATATTGTTATTTGAGTTCCAAGTACCTGCTCTTACATTTACCGAGTACCCCAACCCCTGAGTAAGTACTACAGTTCTGCCTGGTATAGAAGGCCAATATTCATAATCGGGAGGATGAGAAGTAAAGTCACAACCAGGCCCACCATTTGAAAACAAACAAGCAAGATTTGAAGGAAGTCCAGTGTTATTATTTTTTGCACCCACAGTGGTATTGATAGCAGTACCCGAAGCACCATTTAAAATAACGTGAGTGATATAATCATTATTGGTATAAGAGCCATTTAACCATGAGGTACCTGTGGTATATGTTCCTACACAATAAGGCAAATCAATTTGACTTGCCCCTGCTAAGGAGAATCCGCCTGCGGCAGGCGTTACTGGAATTCCTGTTCCACCTGGCGATGGACATGTTCCAGCAGTACCACCAACGGCTGCACCACGTAAATCAGCATCCACAAAATTTCCTCCGGTTGCCGTCGCTTTTATGTCATATGTTAACCAGAAATAAGTAGTATCATACTCCAAATAAATACAAGAAGTAGCTCCATTTACAAAATCCAAATTCGTTCCGGGTACCGCGATGGTTTGCCCAAATCTACGAGATGGATAATCATCTGTTCCTGCGGTTGCTGGAAAAGGAGATACATAAGTAGTATCGAACTGAACACTACCACCTGTATAATAAATTTTAGCATCATCAATATTTAAAACATTTGTTGTTCCATTCGTGTTCATCAATAAAGAATCGAGTTTAACTGCAGTAGATAAAGCTCCATTCACAACACCACAACCACTGGTTCCACCAACGATACAACGTACGCCAACAATCATATGATTATTCACTCCAGTACCCACAGAAGCACCATTTTGCAAAAACAAATTAAAACTTACATCCGCAGCATTGGTTGCACTTGGATATGTATTTGTAGCTACACGATCCATGTAGATGTTATTTCCATCCTTACACACGCCCATGATAATAAAATAATAACGTCGTGCAGTATAAGTTGCAGCTGCTAAATCATAGGTATATTGATTCCAAGTATTTGAAGTAGCGGCGGGAGCAGATAAATAGTATCGAGAAAGTTTATTCGCGCCAAGCGTATTCGACAACAAAGTTGCACCACTCATAGAGGGTGAAGTATTTATGTAAACTCGAATATGATCGTCGTTAGCAGCAAAAGCGTTATCACGATACATGTAAAAACTAAACTGGGGATTTGTTCCACCATTATTGCTAAAGTCAAATGGCTTTGTGATGATTATGGATGTATCGTTATTAGTTCCAACGAATGAATTAAACATCATCAAATTTACTCCACCACCTGGAGCAGCTCCACATGAAGGATTTACGGCAGTAGCTGCAGGTTGAAGGACGAATGCACCATTCACGTTGGTAGCATATTTTTGTTGTCTCCAACCTGGTGCTGGAAAAAGAGTAGTGCTTTCAAATGACTCCACTTGCTGAACCACTTGAGCAGTTCCAGTAGATGGCCATAAGGCACACAAAGCAATCCATATCGCAAAAATTGCTTTACTTAGCTTGTGAAATAGTTTGTAGTTTTTCATCATCCTCATTCGTTTTTGTGTTTTACTTAATGGTTTTATCTGCCCTCAATCAGCATTCAAACAACCTTTTGATGTAGACATTCTGAATTAATCATGAAATGTCTTCCTACTAATATCTAACATTTATATAATACACTGAAAAATCTTTATATTAAACCCTTAAAATAAAGGGTAAACAGATGAATTTTATTGGTAAAAATCATCAGCTTCCGTTGAATTAGTTTTATACTTTGGGAACTTCAAAATTCGAAACTCTTTAGATGTCTAATATACTTAATGCCAATAGTTTAATCAATTACATTTTACAAGAAGTAAAAATGCATGAACATGCTATTTTACTGCATACAGGCTCTTTTCAAGTTCCTGGACCATCTCAATTTGAAGCGATTAGTGGCTGGAATGCTTTAGATCTACTGGATATTGAAGTTAATTCTACTTTAGACCAAATTAATAAATTCAAAGAAAAACATCAAGGTAAATGGATTTTTATTCATATCGCTTATGACCTAAAAAACAGTATTGAAAAAAGATTAAAAAGCGAACATCAAGATCCGATTGGATTTCCATTGATGACAATGTTTGTTCCTGAATTTGTTGGAATAATAAAGGGCGGAAAAAGCAAATTAGTTCAGCAACATTTCACAAAAAACACTATTACTGAAATCCCAATTCCTGAATCTTCCCTTTTAGAAAAAGCAAATGTCCAATCGCCAAAAACAATTTTAACTTTTCAAGATGATTTTATTTTTGAAGAAAAATACACAGCTGCCTTAAACCGCATTCATCAACATTTACAGCAAGGAGACATTTATGAAATCAACTATTGCCTACCCTTTCAAGGCGCAGGTAAAATTATTGATCCTGCAAAATTTTGGTGGTCGATGCAAAGACAAAATCAAGCTCCATTTTCAGCACTTTATCGTCACAAAAATTCCTGGTTGATGTGTTGTAGTCCAGAGCGATTTATTTGCAAGGAAAACTACAAAATTATTTCACAACCCATCAAAGGAACCAGTAAAAGAGATCAAGATCCAGCTCTAGATTTATTGTTAAAGACTCAACTTCAAAACAACAAAAAAGAGCAAGCAGAAAATGTAATGATTGTAGATTTAGTTCGCAACGACTTAGGCAAAATTGCTCAACCTGGTTCGGTTCATGTTGACGAACTTTTTGGTGCGTACTCCTTAAAATCAGTACATCAATTAATTTCAACGGTGAGCGCTACTTTAAAAAACGACACCTCCTTTTCAGCTATTTTGAAAGCTTGCTTTCCGATGGGTTCCATGACGGGAGCTCCTAAAATTAGTGCTATGGAAATTATTGAAGAGCTAGAAATCTTTCGGCGAGGTCTCTACTCTGGTTCCGTTGGCTACATTTCTCCAGATGGAAACTTTGATTTCAACGTGGTGATTCGAAGTATTCTTTACAATAGTTCAAGCGAGATCTTTCTTTATCCTGCAGGAGGAGCCATTACCTCCAATAGCAGCATTGAAAAAGAATTTGAAGAGTGTCTATTGAAAGCTCAATCTATGAAATCAGCATTAACCGACATTTAAAAAAATTAAAGAATGACTGTACTTAATGGTTGCAGGAGGCACAAAAAAACCTAACTTTGTAGAGTGACATATACCAAATTCGAACAGCAATTTCTGAATTATTGTCGCAAGAAATTAGGTCTCTCAATGGAGACTTCCATTTTACTTGCGGTGAGTGGAGGTGTGGATTCCATGGTGATGCTTCATCTTTTTCATCGTCTTCATTTCAACATTTCTGTTGCCCATTGTAATTTTAATTTACGCGGCAATGCATCTGAAGAAGATGAAAAATGTTGTGAAAGAATTTGCAAAACATTAGATATACCCTTTTACCACCAAAAGTTTGAAACTAAAATGGTTGCAGAGGAAAATGGACTTTCTATACAAATGACGGCCCGCGAACTTCGCTATGCTTGGTTTGATGAATTATTAGAAAAAAATAAATTCGACTTTGTAGCAACGGCTCATCATAGTAATGATCAAGCAGAAACCATTTTAATGAATCTTATCTCCGGAAAAGGGGTAAGTAGTTTGCGAGGAATCCCATCAAAAAACAAAAAAACAATTCGTCCGCTTCTTTCTTTTTCTAAAGAAGAAATTTTAGGGTATGCCCTAGAAAAAAATATTGAATGGAGAGAAGATGAAAGCAATGGGACCACAGACTATCAACGGAATTATATTCGACACAAAGTCCTACCTGTATTGCAAGAATTAAATCCTTCTATTCAGGAAAATTTAGTTCGCTTAGGAAACAGAATTGAAGAAATGAATTTTTTGGTTGATGAATATTCAAAAAGCATCCTCGAACCATGTATTCAAAAGCACAATGATTTCGTGGAAATTAATTTCAGTTCTTTTATTCATCATCCATCAAAAAATTATTTGATTTGGTTAGCCTTAAAAGAATTCGGATTTGAAGGAAGCAGTATTGGTGATATTATTCCTGCTCTCCATGAGCCGGGAAAAACATTTTATTCCAATCACTACATTTTAAGGATTGATCGCGCGTCCTTTATTCTAGAAAAAATAAATGCTGATTTTACTTTTGAAGCAATGATTCCTTCTTCATCACAAAAAATTAATTTACCGGGTGGTGAATTATTATTTCAGCCGACATCTAATTTTGAATTTGACGCAGCAGCAGTTGAAGAAAACACTGCTTTTATCGACGCTTCCCTTTTGCATTTTCCATTGGGTGTAAGGACCTGGAAAAATGGCGATAGTTTCTTTCCATTAGGAATGAATCAAAAGAAAAAACTGAGTGATTATTTTATTGATAAAAAAATGTCCATCCATCAAAAAAATAAAAAACTATTATTGATGAATGGAGAAGATATTGTTTGGATCTTAGGCGATCGACTTGATCATCGTTATCGGATTACGTCCAATACTACTTCAGTCTTAAAAATGAAATGGGAAGTTTATGAATAGTGAAATAAAATTTAAAGAAGTGCATTACCTAGGACGAAATTCCTATGGATTATCGAGAAGAATGGTGATGATGATTTTTTGTTTCATTGCACATTTTTACAGTGAAGAAAAGGGAAGTATTGATGGTGTATTTTTTATTGTAGGCAATGTTATTTTACTATTAAGTGTTGTATTATGGTTCATCCCTTATTATACCATCGAACTAAAGAATAATGCCCTCCATCTTATTTCATCTAGAAAGAAAGAAGTAAGTCTGCCATTAATTGCCATCACGAATGCGGAAATTGGAATTTATAATCGCTATCATTTAAACAATCCCGTTTTTAATGTCTTAAATAAAGATGAATATCGCTTTTATTCAGAAGGCCGTAAAGCATTGCTTCTCAAGCTCGAGGGCGGAAACAAGTTTAGGATTGGTATGAAGAGCCCCGAAATCTTATTCACAGAAATCAAAAAATCTATTCCGTAAACAAGAAGTGCGTTCTGAGTTTCGTTTACTTTTGCCAAACCATTAAACAAATAATAAAAAAAATACATGCAAAGAGGTCCCATTTCAGAATTCATGGTAAAACATTACCGCCATTTTAATGCTGCGGCAATGGTGGATGCGGCGAAAGGTTATGAGCAACATTTGCTCGAAGGCGGAAAGATGATGATCACATTAGCAGGAGCCATGAGCACTGCTGAACTTGGAATTTCACTGGCAGAAATGATTCGTCAAGGAAAAGTAGATATTATTTCATGTACTGGAGCAAATTTAGAAGAAGACATCATGAATTTGGTAGCGCATTCACATTACAAACGCGTTCCGAATTATCGTGACTTGAGTCCACAGGATGAATGGGATTTATTAGAGGGAGGATTCAATCGTGTTACTGATACTTGCATTCCTGAAGAAGAAGCCTTTCGTCGAATTCAAAAGCACATCTTTAAACAATGGAAAGGAGCGCAAGATAAAGGCGAACGTTATTTTCCACATGAGTATATGTACAAAATGTTGTTGAGCGGAGAGATGGAGCAGTACTATGAAATTGATCCGAAGAACAGTTGGATGATTGCTGCTGCAGAGGCTAATTTACCGATTATTGTTCCAGGATGGGAAGATTCTACCATGGGAAATATTTTCGCATCTTATTGCATCAAGAAAGAATTAAATCCATCTACCATGAAAAGTGGTATTGAATACATGACTTGGTTGGCCGATTATTACATTCAAAATTCGGGTGGTAAAGGCATTGGTTTCTTCCAAGTGGGCGGAGGTATAGCAGGCGATTTTCCAATATGTGTGGTGCCGATGTTATACCAAGATATGGAGATGCACGACATTCCTTTTTGGTCGTACTTTTGTCAGATCAGTGATTCAACAACAAGTTACGGATCATACAGTGGAGCTGTTCCCAATGAAAAAATTACATGGGGAAAACTAGATATCAAAACGCCAAAGTTCATTATTGAATCGGATGCCAGCATTGTTGCGCCATTGGTGTTTGCTTGGTTGCTGAAATGGTAAATTTGACAACAAGAAATAAAAATTAAAAATAGCAAAACACATCAGCCCTTGTCAGATTCTTTAGTTATCATACCTACTTACAACGAGAAGGAGAACATCGGCAAAATGATCCGAACGGTGATGCAATTGCCTCATCCGTTTCATTTGTTGATTATTGATGACAACTCAAAAGACGGTACTGCACAAATTGTAAAAGGATTACAATCAGAATATCCTGATCGATTATTTATAGAAGAAAGAAGCGGTAAATTAGGGTTAGGCACGGCTTATATTCATGGATTTAAATGGGCATTGAATAAAAGCTATGCTTATATTTTTGAGATGGACGCTGACTTTTCACATAATCCAGAAGATTTAGTTCGACTATATAGAGCTTGCACTGAAGAGGGAAATGATTTGAGCATTGGCTCTCGATACATCACCGGAGTAAACGTAGTAAATTGGCCCATGGGCAGAGTGATGATGTCCTACTTTGCCTCGATGTATGTTCGAAACATAACGGCAATGCCTATCCGTGATACTACAGCTGGATTCAAATGCTATTCACGAAAAGTTTTAGAAGTTATTGATTTGAACAAAATCAAATTCACGGGATATGCATTCCAAATTGAAATGAAATTTGCAGCTTGGCGTCTTGGATTTAAATTAAAAGAAGTGCCTATCATCTTCACCGACCGTAGTGAAGGACAAAGCAAGATGAGTGGAAGTATTTTTAGTGAAGCGATTTTTGGGGTGTTGGCTATGAAAATAAAAAGTTATTTTCACGACTACCGCAAAGTTTAACGCCTATACGTACTTCTCTCCTTTCTGCAACTTTACGTCATTAACAAATTGACGAATCATTTGTTCATCCACTTTTTTACAGACCAATAAAATATTATCCGATTCCACCACGATATAATCATCGAGTCCTTGTAAGACCACGAGTTTATCCTTCGGCATATTGACAACACAATTTGTAGTATCGTACAACATTACATTTTTGCCAACAATGGCATTTGCATTTTCGTCATGTTTCACATGTTCGTACATAGAACCCCATGTTCCCAAATCACTCCATCCAAATTCAGAACTCATCACATGAACATTTTTCGCTTTTTCCATCAATCCAAAATCGATCGAAATATTTGTGCATTGTTCGTATGCAGATTTTATAAATTCGTCTTCAGCAGGCGTATCATAAACATCGACACCTTCTTTAAAGATGGCCGACATTTCGGGTAAATGTTCATCGAATGCGGATAAGATTGATTTTGCATTCCAAATAAAGATTCCAGCATTCCATAAAAATTCACCTGTTTGCAAGAAGAACTTCGCCATTTCCAGGTTTGGTTTTTCGGTGAACGTTTTCACTTTTGAAATCTTATTCTTTTTTTCCTTCTTATCATCAATAAACTGGATATAACCATATCCTGTATCGGGGCGAGAAGGTTTAATTCCGATGGTCAACAAAACATCATCATCCTTTGTAAACTTCAAGCAACTTGATACTGCATCTGTAAATGCTGCTTCATTTAAAATTACATGATCACTTGGTGCAACCACGATATTTGCATTTTGATTACGTTTATAGATTTTACTAGCTGCATAAATCACACATGGAGCAGTATTACGACGTAAGGGTTCGCCCAGCACTTGATCGGGATTTAAGTATGGCAATTGCTCCAATACTTTCTTCTTATGATCGGCATTCGTAACGATGATGATATTTTCCTTTGGACAAATTTTCAAAAAACGATCGCAGGTTTGCTGTATAAGTGATTTACCGGTACCGAGAACATCAAGAAATTGTTTGGGGGTTTCATTACGACTCATGGGCCAGAAACGGCTACCTACGCCACCTGCCATGATTACACAATAATTATTATTCATAGAGAAACACTTTAAATGAGATTAAACACAACTAATCGCGCAGCAAAACAAGTAAAAAAATGCATGCTATCCTTCGATAAATCGATAAGAAGGGCGAATAGCATGAGTAATAGGCTTATTTTAATGCTGAAAGAGCTGAGCGGAGTAAAGAATACACTTCTGGAATCCCTTCTGTCTTACAAGTACCAACAGATAATCGATACCAAGAATTATCTTGATCGGCGCCAAAAGCGGTAAAAGGCACAATAGCCAACTTCGCTTTATCGAGCAAATAAGAAGCAACTTCTTGATTCGTTTTTAACAGATTGCCCGCTTCCGTTTTCTTCCCTATCAAATCGAATTGCAAGGTAAGATAAATGGCGCCACGAGGTTCGATGCACTGCACGGCAAATCCCTCCTTCTTCAATTCACAAAATCCTTGATACAAGGATTGCAATCGATGATGAATTTCTGATTTAAAATCAACTAAATATTTATCTACCGCAATCTCATTTTCCAAAAATTTTGCGGTAGCCATTTGTTCAGGTTTTGGCGACCATGCTCCAATATGACTTAAGATCGCTTTCATTTTATCCATTAAAAAAGCGGGACCCATGGCCCATCCAACTCGAACACCGGTTGCTGCAAAAGATTTTGAAATCCCATCTACATAAATCGTAAAAGGTCTCATTTCTGGTCGCAACGAAACCGGATCAACATGTTCATTTTCTCCATATAACAAAGCTCCATAAATTTGATCGTACATGACATACAATGGTTTTTCATTCTTACCACGTCGTGCATTCTCTTCCAATACACAATCGCAAATTTCTTCCAACTGCTTTTTGGTGAAGACGGTTCCGGTGGGATTCTGAGGGGAGCAAAGTGCTAATAAAGTTGCTCCTTTTACATGAGGTTGAATATCCACTGCAGTAGGCATAAAATTATTTTCATGTGTGCAAATCACTTGAACACCTTCTGCGCCGAGTAAGTGACAATAATGATTATTATTCCAAGAGGGAATTGGGTAAATTACTTTATCTCCTTTATCAAGTATCGTGTTATAAATTGCATAGATGATTGGTCGGGCTCCACCTGCTATGAGCACCTCGGCTGGAGAATAATCTAAATTATAAAGTTTTTTATTCCATGAAGAAACGGCGGCGCGCAAATCGGGCATTCCGTTCGCCATGGGATAATTGGTGAGATGATTCTTATAAGCAATGATGATTTCATCTTCTAATTCCTGAGGAATGGGAAAGATGGAAGGATCAAAATCGCCAATTGTAAAATTGAAAACTTTCTCTCCATTTTTAATTCTTTCATTTACTTCATTTCCCAACTTAATGATTTCGGAACCGATTAAGTTTTCCGCCATGTGCGAAACGGGGAATTTTACTTCTTTTTGCAAGGTATCTGACATGAGATTTTTACTGATTTACAAACCTAGTAAAAAGCAGAGATAAAATTCTACTCAGAAGCAGCAATATTCATAAGTTCTGTTGACTGTTAATAAGCCCTTCTTCATCGTGGAAAAGTCATGATCCATTCGTGTCAAAAGCTAGGAAAAATACCATTACTTTGACTTCTATGAGGTCCATTTTATCCATTTCAATTGTATTAGTACTAACTGCTTGTTTCAGAGTAGATGCGCAATCTCCAACGATGAGCGATAGCAGTTTGAAAGAAACGCTGACTAGGGCAGTTCAACTCTGGAAAGAGGGCAAGGCAAAAGATGCATTTATTTCATTGGATAGCATTAACGAACAATTAGTGAGTGCTGAAAATGCCAATACGAAAATCAAAGCATCGGTTTGGACCGCCAATTATTTAATGGCTCAGCATAAAAATAAGCCAGCCTCTGCATTTTTAGATAGTGCATTAACATGGGCGGAAAATACGCATCAATATGATGAATTAATTAAAGTGTACGAAACCTATTCGGATTGGCATCTTGCGGTAGGAAATCCAAAAACGGCATTGGTTGCAAAAGAAGCAGCTTGGGGTATCAAGGATAGTCTTTCCAAAAGTGTTTTGTTGGTGCAGATGGATTCACTGCAAAAGATTTTAAATTCCATCGAACAAGAAAAAAAGTCAGTCAAAGAAAATAGCGATGCGAATGACAGTTTGATCAGTCAGAAATATGAAAAGCTAAATAATTTAGTATACATCTTGGGCGGAGTAATTGCTGTTTTAATAATTATCATTTTCATGATGAATGGGAATTTACAACGCTTACGAAATCTTCCTCCAAGTCCACTCCCCGACGCTACGCTTTCACAACCACGAACCAAACAAACGGTAAGTACTCGAGTAAAAGTTGAAGAAGTTGAAACAATTCAAGAACAAAAGAAAGAAGTTATTACTGCAACTCCTGTTGTTGAAACAAAATCAGAAACAAAACCAGAAGTCCCTACAAAAGCAGAAAAGAAAGAACAACAAATTTCCAATGCGATAAAAGATACTACTTCAAAACTTGCAGAAGTTGAGTTGGTATTAATTAAGGCAGATGTATTAGCGAATTATAAGAATGGGGAATCGAAGCCGATTCGAAATTTACTGAATGAATACATGGCGCAGTTGCCATTCATCATGAAAACGTTGGATGATGCGATTACGTTAAATGAAAAAGAATCGATTATAAATTCGTTAGAACATCTTAAAACATACATTGTATCTTTTGGAATGCAAAGCACAATGACGCTCATTAATGAGATTGAAAAGGAAGCAGAGACGGAGAAGGTTGCAAAGTTGCTATCTAGAGTTTTTCAAGTGAGAAATCATTGCCGAAGAGCAGCGGATGAAGCGAAGTCGTTGTTGGAGAAAGTGAGTTAGTCTATACGCAAGAATTTCCAAAGTAATTGAATAATTAGCACGCTTTAAAAAGCTTCTAGCTGCTAGCCTCTGGCTTCTAGAAATTTTATTTTAGTTAATATTTTTAGCATAAAATGAAAATAAAAAATTACCACGGGGCACAGAGTTTTTACACGGAGGTCACAGGTTGATTTAGTGAAAGAATAATTTCAACTTTTGTTTATTCCGCGCTTGGAAATTAAAGCTGCTGCCTGTTGGATTTTTTTATATTAATCTTGAATAAATCCTGAAGGGATGGCAATATTATAGAAAAATGAAAACATCCCATCACCCAAAACCCCAACGGGGTGACAAAGAAAATATGATTCATATTGAAAATATTAATTTCAATACCATTTAAATAGCGATCGGAAAAAAATATTGAATTATTCGTAGCAAATAATTTCAACCCATCGGGGTTTTGGTTATTTTTAATTTGTTTTTTATATAATCATGTCACCCATTCTGGGTTTGATTGTAGTTTCTTTATAGATTATTCTCGCTTAATAAATCTTTGAGAACTCTGAAAACTTTGAGTAATTAGTGGTTAAAGAGTCTTCAATTCAGATTAAAATTTTAATTCTATTAATCAATTCCGTTTGCCACGGACACTGAGTTACGGAGGAGCACGGAGGGATTTCGCGTCATTTAGATTTTCGAGTTCATCCGTATTTCGCATCCACTACGAATAAATATCTACTAAAATCTCTTATCCATTAATTAACGCCAACATCAAGCCCTCCACTTCTTCTGAATTCCATTTGGATTCGATGTTGTCGAGAGCCATTACTTTTTTCATGATGGATTCTTGGCGTTGACCTTCGCGGAGAGCTTCGCTATAGCGGATATCGGGAGAGAATGTAACCATGGTATAGAGCGGGATCCACTTTTGGGGATACTTTGCGCTGAACCACGCTTCAATTTTTTTCTGAAGAAGAAATTCTTTTTGTCCAACCTTATCGCGCATTTCGATAAAATTCGCAACCGCTAAATCTGCTATGGCATCACTATCGGGTTTACGCGATACTTCAAATTCGTGGAAGATCGTTTTCCAATCGTCACCGTGTGCATCCATGAGTTGATCGAGCACCACACAATCTTCAAATCCGCAATTCATTCCTTGTCCGTAGAAAGGAACGATAGCGTGTGCTGCGTCACCTACCAACAGTAATTTATCATCGTAGCTCCAAGGGAAACAACGAATGATACCGAGTGAAGCTGTGGGATTTTCAAAATAATCGGTTTTCAAGGAAGGCATCAAGGAAACTGCATCGGGAAACGTTTTCACGAAGAAGTCCATCATCTTTTCTTCGGTTGTGAGCGAGTTAAAAGAATATTCGCCATCAAAAGGAAAAAACAAAGTGCATGTAAATGACTTATCCATATTAGGCAATGCGATTAACATAAAAGAACCGCGCGGCCAGATATGAAGTGCGGTAGGATCCATGGCGAATTCGCCAGATGGTGTAGCTGGAATCGTAAGTTCTTTATAGCCGTGTTCGAGGTACTGCTGTGAATATTGAAATCGATCGGTAGATAATTGCAATTGCAATCGGGCAGCGGAACCGGCACCATCGGTTGCAAAAAGATAATCGGCGTGAACTTCTGTTTTCTTTTGCGTTTCGAAATTTTCAAAAATTGCATTTCCTTTTTTCAAATCGACGCTTTCACATTTTTCGTTGAAGAAAATTTCTACTCCTTGCTTCTCTGCTAAATCCATCAACACACAATTTAATCCGCCGCGAGAAACGGAATAAATCGCTTGACCTTCTTTTCCGTAAGGTTGATAGCTCAATGAACTATCGACGCCATGCATGATACGCCCATTCATAGGCAGGGCTACTTTGCGTACTTCATCGGCGATTCCTACTTTCTCCAGTCCTCTCCAACCTCTATCGCTCAATGCTAAATTGATTGAGCGACCTGCGCTAATTCGATTGGTACGTAAGTCGGGGCGACGTTCGTACATAGAGACTTTATAACCGCGCTTTGATAGATAGATGGAAAGAAGTGATCCGACTAAACCGGAGCCGATGAGAGTGAATTTTTTCATAGTAGTGGTAGAAGGTAAAAATAATCAATTTTTCGAGACATTTACACTTACTAAAATACAAATAAATCTAATTGATAGAAACCTTCGACAACTTAAAACTTAATATAGAACGCGGATGACGCGGATAATTAGGATTTACACGGATAAATTTCGGTAAATAAAAATTAAACAAACTTGGTTTATGTATTCAAGTTCATCATACGTTTCCCGATTGCTATCGAATCACAATTCTTAATTCTGAATTCCTAATTCTTAATTATTTCTATACTTATCATTCAAACTTCTCCCTACCAAAATCATCTCGATAGCTTTTTCGATTCTGCTTTCTCGAGTAGCGTGTTGCTTGGCGGAAGAGATCCATTCTGAGATTTCTTTTTGTTTGTAGTAAGTATAGGCTTCGAATTTGAGTCGGAGTTTTGTTTTATTCAGTGCTTTTACAAAATCATCGTGAAGAGTTATGGTTTTATTTTTGGGTTGTATGATTTTTTCACCAAGCTCATTATTCTTCATGGCTTCTTTGATGTAACTCTTCAAAACAGTAGCATTAATTTCCTTTGGTGAAGTGAATTTGATATGACGAATCTGTATATTGGAACTATTGGCGTCTAAAAATTTTTGTGGATCGCTTAGTGATGCTCCATAAAAAAACACGAGGGTGCAATGATTTTTAAATGCACCGTAACCGCAAATCATTCCTTCGTAATAATAATGAGGTCCCCACTTCCAATCTTCAATTATTTTGGTGGATGTGGTTAAGATTATTTTTCGAAGTTTGTTACAAATCTCTTTCGACCATGGAGGAAGTTCATTGATGTATCCATCAATTTTCAATGCTGCGTCCTCTCGATGTTTGACCTTCGCCATGGTTTACAATGCCGACTTCAAGATTTCGCCAAAGCGAAATACGTCGGTGAAAGAATTATATAACGGTACCGGTGCTACGCGAATTACACCTTCTGTTCTTCCTTCCTGATCTGGTTCTCTCCAATCGGAAATTACACCTTGCGCTGTGAGTTGATCAAAAATGGCTTTACCATCTTTCATAAACTTAAGTGATAATTGACATCCTTGCAATTGCTCATCGAAAGGCGTAATGATTTGCACCAAATCACTTTTTTCTTTTTCCTTCAACACATTTCTAATTACAAATAGTAAGTAAGATGTAAGTTCTTTTCCTTTTGCAGCAAGTCGAGGCATGCCAGCTTCGTCAAACAACTCCAAGGAAGCACGTAATGCAGCCATCTCTAAAATGGGTGCGTTGCTTAACTGCCAAGAATCAGCGGTTGGAACGGGAACAAAGCGATGTGGCATTTTAAATCGTTGATTGGGATCATTACCCCACCAACCTGCAAAACGAGGCAAGTGCAAATTCTTTACATGACGATCGTTTATGAAAGCTCCTCCTACTGTTCCGGGGCCACCGTTCAAATATTTGTACGAACACCAGGCTGCGAAATCTACATTCCACTCGTGTAATTTCAATTCAAGATTTCCCGCGGCGTGTGCTAAATCAAATCCAGCATAAGCCTCGACTTCATGAGCAGCTTCCGTGATGGCTTTCATGTTAAGTACTTGCCCAGTGAAATAATGTACCCCGCCAAGCATTACTAACGCTAAGGCATCACCGCAATCGTTGATGGCTTCAATAATATCTTCATGACGAACTAATTCTTCACCTTTACGCGGTTGCAATTCGATGAGTGCATCAGCGGCATCAAATCCATGCCATTCTACTTGCGATTGCAAGGCGTATCGGTCGGAAGGAAATGCTCCACCTTCACAAATAATTTTGTAACGATCTGCTGTGGGACGATAAAACGAAACCAATAACAAGTGAAGGTTTACGGTAAGATGATTCATTACTACCACTTCTTGCGGTTGTGCGCCTACTAATCGAGCGGTAGCATCTCTCAAGAGTTCATGATATCCAAACCAGCCTGTATGCGGCTTAAAGTGGCCTTCCACGCCGAGTGTCGCCCAGTCTTGTAACTCTTGCAACACATAGTGACTTGTTTGTTTGGGTTGAAGTCCTAAAGAGTTTCCACAAAAATATACGGTCTCTTGTCCGTGATGAAGAGGGATATGAAAGCGTTGACGAAAAGAAGCCAAATCATCTTGCTCATCCTTTAGCTTCGCCCAAGCGGAAGTATTCTCGAAATTTCTCATGCTACAAAAATAAGGTTTTTTTTCAGCGTCTTTGACTTCCATCTACCTCGAAAATAACCTCCAACAAAAAAGCCTAGGGTTTAAACCCTAGGCTTTAATAATTTTTTAATGTTTATGATCATCGGGAGTATTACTCTCTGGTGTTTCGGAGTAAGGTACTGTTTGCGGAATAAAATCCTCCGGGGCACCTGGCTTACTGTAATCGTAAGGCCAGCGGTGTACCGTAGGAAGTTCGCCTGGCCAGTTTCCGTGAAGATGTTCGACGGGAGCAGTCCATTCGAGTGTATTCGCTTTCCACGGATTCTGAACTGATTTTTTACCTCTGAACATACTATAGAAGAAGTTAAATGCAAAGATTAGTTGAGCGAATCCTGCAATGATTGCAAAAATGGTAATGATTACATTTATATCCACAAATGCATTGAAAGCTTCATAACCTGTGTTCGCATAATATCGACGCGGAACGCCACCCAATCCTAAGAAATGCATTGGGAAGAATACACCATACACTCCGAGCAAGGTTAACCAAAAGTGTGCATATCCTAATTTGCGATTCATCATTCGACCATACATTCTCGGGAACCAATGATACACACCAGCAAACATTCCGAAGATGGCAGAAGATCCCATTACGATGTGAAAGTGAGCCACTACGAAATACGTATCATGAACATTAATATCGAGTGTTGAGTCTCCTAAAATAATTCCAGTTAATCCACCTGTGATAAATGTTGAAACCAATCCCATCGCAAACATCATTTGCGGAGTAAACTGAATATTTCCTTTCCACAGTGTAGTTAAATAGTTGAAGACTTTTACTGCTGATGGAATCGCAACAAGAAGTGTAGTGAATACGAATACTGATCCAAGGAATGGATTCATTCCGGTGATAAACATATGATGTCCCCACACGATAAATGAAAGGAACGCAATCACCAACATCGAACCGATCATGGCTTTATAACCGAAGATGGGTTTACGAGAATTCACAGAAATTACTTCAGAAGCAAGACCTAATGCAGGAAGTAAAACGATGTATACTTCAGGGTGACCGAGGAACCAGAATAAATGTTGGAATAATATGGGTGAACCTCCTGCGTAATCCAGTGGTGCACCATCAATAAAGATATCACTCAAGAAGAAGCTTGTTCCGAAGCTACGATCAAAGATCAACAACAACGCTGCTGCCAATAATACCGGGAAAGAAAGAACTCCAAGAATAGCGGTAATAAAGAGAGCCCAAACGGTTAAAGGCAACTTCGTCATGTTCATTCCTTTCGTACGAAGATTCAGAACCGTAGTCACGTAATTGATACCTCCTAATAACGAAGATGCGATGAACAATGCCATGGATACTAACCATAGCGTCATTCCTAAACCGGAGCCACCAATGGCTTGCGGTAATGCGCTCAGGGGTGGATAAATGGTCCAACCAGCAGATGCAGGACCTGCTTCAATAAATAGAGAAGAGCACATTACTAATGTTGAAACAAAAAAGAACCAGAACGAAAGAGCGTTCAGGAATCCAGACGCCATATCTCGTGCTCCCACTTGAAGTGGAATGAGTAAGTTGGCAAATGTTCCAGATAATCCACCTGTTAGTACAAAGAAAACCATGATCGTTCCATGGATGGTAACTAACGCTAAATAAAAACCAGGATCTAATTTTCCGTCTTTAGCCCATCGGCCTAATACATCTTCTAAGAAAGGAAATTTAACATCGGGCCAAGCCAATTGCAAACGGAAAATCATTGACATTGCCATGGCCAAGAATGCCATTACAATAGCAGTTATCAAGAACTGCTTTGAAATCATTTTATGATCTGTAGTAAAAACGTACTTCGCAAAGAAGTTATTACTTTCTTCATGTTCGTGATGATCATCGTGCCCGTGATGACTGTGGTCATCATGATGCGCGCTCACTTCGTTATGTTGATTCACTTCCATTGGTGATTATTTTCTCTTTGTAATATTATTCGTTGAACTATTTTGAAAAATTATTTCGCACTAACTACGGTAGAGTCTACCACAGCTTTTGTTGAGTCAGCCCCAGCTGCTGCATTAAGTGATTCACGTGTAAACACTCTTTTCTGTTCTCTCAACCATTTAGTAAACTCATCCTTCTCTAATACACGCACTGGCATCTTCATATTATAATGAGCCACTCCACAAATTTTATTACACAACAGGATGTATTCAAACTTGGGGTTACCCGTAATCTCTTTCATTTTAGTTGTAGTGATGGTAGGCTTGAAATGAAAACGAGTTGTCATTCCAGGAACAGCATTCATCTGAGCACGGAAATGAGGAAGGTAAACCGAGTGAATTACATCTCTGGAATTAATTACCAATTCAATCTCTTCTCCAACCGGCATTACTAACTCTGAGGAAAACTTATCATCAGCAGCAGACGCATCTGAAGAATCAACGCCCAATGGATTAGTGTCGGTAATATTTCTAAAGAAAGAAGATCCGAGGTTATTATCTTTTCCTGCATATCGAGCGGTGAAATCAAATTGCTTTGCATAAATCTGAACTTTCATTCCTTGATTTGTTTTCGCTATATCGGTAATATTATTCCACTCAATTAATCCAGTAACGATCAATCCAGAAAGAACGATAGTTGGAACTACGGTCCAAATCATTTCCAACTTCATGTTATCGTGGAAATAATAAGATCTTCTGTTTTTGTTGTATCGATATTTATACGCAAACCAAAAAAGTAAAATAGAAGTAATAAAGAAAGTGATAATAAGAACCCACCAGTTAATGTCCATGAGTTTATCCACTCCTACACCATGCTCTGATGCGGCAACTGGCAACATCAAGGGCCTCCACTTAATAGCACAGTACACCATTAATGGTAAACCGATCACCATAAACAGAAGGAATCCGAGGCTATTCCATTTATTTGCTTTTTCCTCTTCTTCTTCATCGGTTTCACCGGAGAGCTCCGCTGCCATTTGGGCAACATTAGCAATTCGGACCAGCACCAGAATACCAAAGACAACTGCTAGGGTTAACAACAAGTTCATAGCTTTTCGAAATATTTAATTTAAGTAGATTCTAGATTTAATAATTATATAGCATGATGTAAACTCTCTTCCATCATAGGGTGATTCTTCACCACTAATGGAGCTTTACTCATGTAATGTTGAGTGATGTAAGCGAATAGACCAATGAAGCCGATAGTAGTACCTACTTCCATCCAACCAATACTTCCAATTAATAATTCATGATGCCCTGCTGCTGCACCGTGTGCTGCTGTTGCTCCATGCGCTGCCAGTTCATGAGTAGCTGTTACCATTGAACCTGGAATCACCATGATGTAAAAATCCAACCAGTGACCTACGAAAATCACGATCGACATAAACATCAACAAAAACTTTTTACGTTTTGCATCACGTGTCATCAAAATTAAGAATGGTGCAATGAAGTTAATAAAGAATGCAGCCAACCAGATACCTCGATAATGATCTTGACGTAACATGAAATAAGTTACCTCTTCACCAATATTTGAATACCATATCAACATAAACTGACAAAACCATAAGTAGGTCCAGAAAATACTAAAGGCAAACATGAACTTTCCAATATCATGTAAATGATGTTCTGTCACTTCTTCTAAATATCCACGGTGTTTTAAATAAGCAACAATAAAAGCTAAAACTGAAAGTGTAGTTACAAATAATCCTGCGAAGGTGTACCATCCAAACATAGTAGAATACCAATGCGACTCGATCGACATAATAAAATCCCAAGACATCAAAGATTCAGTAATCGCAAACAATACTAAGAAAGCAGCACCTGAACGACGGTTTCTCAAATACGCACCCACGCTATCACTTCCTTCATCCATCTTCAAAGAATTCGATCTGAATAAACGAGCGAACAAAGTCCAGATAACGAAGTAAAGTACGATTCTTATCCAAAAGAATGTTGGATTTAAAAAGGCTGATTTACCGGCAATAATTTTATCATAATTCGCAGAGTTAGGATCGGTAAGTCCATCACCCATCCAATGATAAATATGTTGACCCCCGAATGCTATAATGATGATCATAATGATTCCTGCAATTGGCAAACATTGACCCATTGCTTCAAGAGGGCGATAGATAACAGCACTCCAACCTACTTCAGCCACATATTGTAGCGCTAGAAAAAAGGTAGCTCCAAGAGCTAATGCCATAAAAATAAAATTGCTCCATAATAAGTTGGCCCATGTTTGTTCATGATGTGTCATAAACTGAGCAGCGATGGAAACAATACCAATCACAATCATAGCGATCGCATACATCTTATTCTTAGATGTAAAATCGTAAGGTTGAGTGGTTGTAACTTCGATAGGTCCGTGATGTCCCATATATTCTAATTTCTGTTTAATTATTTTGCCATTGCAGTGGCATTCGAAGAGTCTTTAGTTGCTGTTGAATCTGCGCCTACAGGAGCAGAAGCATTTCCTTGTAATTGGTGAACATACATGGTGATTTTCCATCTTTCCTCAGGGTTCAATTGAGAAGCATGTGGACCCATTAAATTCACACCATAGGTGATTGTATGAAATATTTTTCCATCGCTAAGATCTTTTACTAGACCTCCACGACTTGAGTTTCCTGCTGAATAACTTGGTGGAGGCGGGAATTTTCCAATCGCCACTAAGTTTCCATCACCTTGACCTGCTTCGCCATGGCAATGCGTACAAAAGATTGCATAGAGACGTTGTCCTTCGGCAACATTCTCAGTAGTAAATAGCAATGGATTTTTTACATCACGACCTGCTGCTTCATAACCTTCAAGTGTAGAAGGATAAGAGAAGAAAGTATATCCTCTTGGAATCGTTCCTTTAACAGGAGTTTGCATCGTCAAACTATCTGCAAAATTGGGATTAGAAGAATATACTGCATAGGCAGGTGAACGGTACATGTCGGGCATGAATTCCGTTCCTGGATCATTTGCATCTCTACCACATGATGTCAATAGGACTATGGCAAGACATGCAAGCGAAGAAAGGAACACAACTGGCTTATTCATAGCAATGGGTTCTCTGTTTTTTATTTTTTAGTTTCAATAGCACCAGCTGCACGAAGTTGTGACTCCACATTTGCAATTTCGCTATCATCATTAATTTGCACCGCCATCACGAATTGATCATCGGACATGCGAGGGTGAATTACATTCGGTTCTACTCCAGGTAATAATTTACTTCTCAAAAGAAAAGTAATTACCATACCATGTGCAGCACACAATACTGTACTTTCAAATGTTACTGGAATGAACGCAGGTAAGTTTTTGTAGAATGCAAAACTTGGCTTTCCTCCAATATCCATTGGCCAATCGAAGATGTTCATGTAACTGGTCATTAGCAATGCTAAACCGCAGCCTGTCATTCCAAAGAGGAAACAAGCGATAGAGATACGAGTACGTTCTAATCCCAATACTTCATCCAATCCGTGAATCGGAAATGGAGAAATTACATCCTTTACTTTCAAACCCTTACTTCTAAGGGCAGGAATTGCATTCAGAACAACTTGATCGTCGTTGAAAATGCCATAAACGAATTTTTTATTCTTTGCGCTCATTAGTGTGTCTCTTGTTTAGCGGTTACAGCCTGTTTCTTTTTAGCACCTTCTGAAGATGATTTTACAATCGTTTTCAATTCCGACATTGCAATAACGGGGAATACTCGAACGAAAATCAAGAAGCAAGTGAAGAATAATCCGATCGATCCAATGAAAATACCAGCTTCTACCCATGTTGGACTGTACATGGTCCAGCTACTAGGAAGATAATCACGGTGAAGTGAAGTCACGATAATTACAAAACGCTCAAACCACATTCCGACGTTAACGAAGATGGAAATGATAAAGGTTGCGAATACACTTTCACGTAATTTCTTCGACCAGAATAACTGCGGTGTGATTACGTTACACGTCATCATACTCCAATATGCCCACCAGTAAGGACCGGTTGCTCTATTAATAAATGCGTATTGCTCATACTCTACTCCTGAGTACCAAGCGATGAAAAACTCTGTGATATAAGCCACACCTACAATAGAACCTGTGATCAAGATCACTCGGTTCATCATATCGATATGGTAGATGGTGATATAATCTTCAAGTGTTAATACTTTACGAACGATGATCAAGAGTGTTTGCACCATGGCAAATCCAGAGAAAATTGCACCCGCAACGAAGTACGGAGGGAAGATGGTGGTATGCCAACCCGGAACGATTGACGTGGCGAAGTCCATGGATACTACGGAGTGAACCGAAAGTACAAGTGGTGTTGAGAGTCCTGCAAGTACAAGAGAAACCTCTTCAAAACGTTGCCAGTTTTTTGCTGACCCTATCCATCCGAAACTCAAGATGGTATAAATACGCTTGCGCCATTTTGTGTTAGCACGATCACGAATTACCGCAAAGTCAGGAATCAATCCCGTATACCAGAATGCTAATGATACACTGAAATATGTAGAGATTGCGAATACGTCCCAAACCAATGGTGAGTTAAAGTTCACCCATAAAGAACCAAATTGGTTAGGAAGTGGTAATGGCCAGTAAGCCACCCAAGGGCGACCCATGTGAGATACAATAAAACTTGCTGCACAAATTACGGCGAAGATCGTCATCGCTTCTGCAGATCGGTTAATTGACAAACGCCATTTCTGACGGAACAATAAAAGGATTGCTGAGATCAAGGTTCCAGCGTGACCGATACCTACCCACCAAACGAAGTTAGTGATATCCCATGCCCAACCTACGGTTTTATTCAGACCCCAGACACCAAGCCCGGTTCCAACTGTGTACGATACTGCTATCACCCACCATATAAATGCGGCTAATGATACAGAGAAGGCAAGCCACCACCATTTGTTAGCTTTTGATTCCACCGGGCGGCATACATCTTCTGTGATGTCGTGCCAGGTTTTGTCACCTAGGATGAGTGGAGGACGAAGTTCCGATTCTTTATGCATAAGAGAAGAATACTATACTCGAGATTAATTTCTTTTTATGAATGATGATTTTTTACTGGCTCTTCCGTACGATTCCAAACTTTCGTTTGATAGAATACAGAAGGACGTGCTCCCACAGAAGCAAGCAAATGATAACTACGCTCGTCTTTGAAGAGTTCACTTATTTGCGAATTTGGATCGTTGAAATCACCAAATACAATTGCATTCGTAGGACAACCTTGTGCACATGCTGTTTTAATTTCACCATCCTTTGGACGACGACCTTCTTTCTTAGCATCTAAGCGACCATACTGAATACGTTGAATACACATTGAACATTTTTCCATTACTCCACGAGAACGAACGGTAACATCTGGATTTAAAACCATCTTACCTAAACTATCATTCATGTTATATGGGAACTGATCATTATCGCTATACTTAAACCAGTTGTAACGACGAACTTTATATGGACAGTTGTTTGCGCAATAACGAGTACCTACACAACGGTTATATGCCATCATGTTCAATCCGTCAGAGCTATGCGTGGTTGCTGCTACTGGACAAACTGTTTCACAAGGAGCGTGATTACAGTGTTGACACATGACAGGCTGGAACATGATTTGTGGATTGTCGGAAGCTGGCTTTTCCATTTCACCATACATATCCAATTTACCAAGTCCTTTTTCTTCGGCATTTTCTTTTGTAGTATCACTAGTGTAGTAACGATCGATACGGATCCAATGCATCTCACGAGCACGACCAATCTCATCTTTACCAACAACAGGAACATTATTCTCGGCGTTACAAGCAATGACGCAAGCACCGCAACCAATACAACTATTCAAATCGATACCTAAACCCCAAGCGTGATTAATACGATCAAAACCGGGTTCATCTTTTGTTTTCCATAAATCCAATTCTTCTGGAGTTTTTGGACCTTCTGGAGATGCAATTAATTCAGGAGCATTTCCAGCTTTTGGATCTTTCAACCATGCCGCCAAACTTGTTTCCTTTACGATATCACGACCCATCATGGTATGATGTGTTTGTGTTAAAGCAAAAGTATAATCGTCTTCAACGGTTTTATTGACAGCAACACCGGTAGCATAATAGTTCAGCACACCGCCTGTCATACTTACCAATGGATAAGCATTAAATCCAACATTATTTCCAGCCTTACCACAATTGGTACGACCGTAACCTAACGCTACTGCGATGGTTTCATCAGCCATGGCAGGTTGCAACAACACGGGACCTTTCACACTTGTATTTCCAACTTTCACTTCGATCACAGTTCCTTGACGCCATCCCATCTTCTCCGCATAAGCAGGAAGAACAGCGAAATAATTATCCCAACAAACTTTAGTGATCGGATCTGGTAATTCATGTAACCAAGGATTATTTCCTCCAGCTCCATTTCCTAATCCTGCTTTTTCATATACGGCAATTTCAATTCCTGATGCCGGTTTTGCTAATAAATTAGCTGCAGCAGCTACATTACCAGAGAAAGATGTTGCTCCACCTATAACGAAAGAAGCTTCAAAAATTCCATCTCTTAAAGCTTGATTCCAGAAAGCATCGAAAGAACTCATTCCATTTTGCATTGGAAATACAGATGTGTTCCAAGTACTACGGATATAAGTATAATAATCAGGTGTTGCATTTCCACTCCACTTCAACAAACTTTCGCCTGCTTGACGTGTATTAAACAAAGGACGAATGGTAGGTTGCATCAAACTGAAACTTCCTTTGTATGCTTCTGCATCGCCCCATGACTCGAGGTAATGATGATCTGGACATACGTAATCACATCCTTGTGCTGTTTCATCTTCACGATCGGACAATGAAATTTTCACAGGCACTTTTGCAAGCGTTGCTGCGAATGCTTTTGGATTTGATGCAGTATATGCAGGATTTGTATTCCAGAAAATTACAGCTCCTACACTACCTCCATCCATATCGGATAAAAGTTGTGCGTATGCTGCATCATTACTATTCTTTAGATTGCAAGTACGATCTAAGTTGATGGTAGATCCATAGTTTCCAAGAAGGAAATTAATGGCGTTCACCATGACTTGTTCATTCGGATCATTTGATCCACTCATCACTACTGATTTTCCTTTCGCTGCAACTAATTCCTTGGCGATATTATCTAATGACTTATCTAAAGGAGTAGATGTTGAATTTACGGAGGTGCCACCTGTTAGCCCCGCAACTTTATTATATAAAGAAGCGATTACAGCAGATTGCTGACTTGGTTTTATTTTGTGACGTTGATCTGCGTTGGCACCCGAAAGAGAAAGCATACTCTCAAACTGATGATGCTTTGATAACGTTCTTTTTCCATTACGAAGTTTACGAGTTTCACCATATTGACGAGCGAACTCGATTGGAGACAACCAGTTTTGCAAGAAGTCGGCGTTAAAACTTACGATCACTTCCGCTTTATCAATACTGTAAGATGGGATCACGGATTTTCCAAAAGAAAGTTCATTTCCTTTTAACATTCCATAGTACGAAACCGCATCATACACTACATGAGAAGCGGTTGGATACTTTGCAACAAAATCACTCAAAGCTCTTTTGCCAGATGGGCTATACATTGAACTTGTAACGACTGCAATCTTTTTTCCTGCTGCTGCTTGCTCTGCTAATTTAGCTGTGATTTCTGCATCGATGGTATTCCACTCTGTGCGCTTCTTCTTCGCCATTGGCTGTTGAAGACGGGCGTTATCGTACAAACTTAAAACTGATGCTTGAACACGAGCGTTCGTTGCCCCTTTTGTAACCGAAGACATTTCATTTCCTTCTATTTTGATAGGACGACCTTCACGTGTTTTAATTAACACACTGCAATAGTCAGAACCATCTGCAAAAGTAGAGGCATAATAATTGGGCACGCCCAATGTTATTTCTTCAGGCTTCACTACATAAGGAATGGCCTTTTTTACGGGTGCATCACATGCAGCTAATGATGCAGCAGCAACACTAAAGCCTAAGAACTTTAAGAAATCTCTACGAGATGTAGAAGAATCACTTTCTGCTTTCTTCTGTAATGTTTCATTCAGCGGAAGGTGCTCGAAGAATTCATTATTGCGAAGTCTTACAAATTCAGGATCATTGTTGAGTTCATCAACACCTTTCCAATATCGTTTTTCCATAACGGTCTTGGTGATTATACCAGGGTTATATATTCAACTCACCACTTGGTGATGTTGTTTATTGATTCAATTATTAATAATGACAACGAGCACATTCAGTTCCGCCTAGTTTTTCAACTGTAAGCTTCGCATCAGGACCGTATTTTTCTTTATATTTTTCGTGTATTGCGGTATAGTATCCATTCCCTTCCATTTTTACTGGAGTATCGCGGTGACATTGAATACACCATCCCATGGTTAATGGAGAGAATTGCTTAATTACTTCCATTTCTCCAACAGGTCCATGACAAGTTTCACACTCTACTCCTCCCACTTTCACGTGTTGACTGTGATTGAAATAAGCTAACTCAGGAAGATTATGAACACGAATCCATTTGATCGGTTTCGTTTTACCAGTATATTGTTGTGCGTCTACATCCCAACCGATTGCTTCATAAATTTTTGAAATTTCTTCAGTACCATACTTAGGACCTTTCTTCACGTACTTATGACAATTCATACAAAGGTTAGGAGAAGGGATTCCTGCATTCTTAGACTTCTCGGCACCAGAGTGACAATAGCGACAATCAATTTTATTTTGGGTTACGTGCAATTGATGTGA
The DNA here is from genome assembly GCA_031411335.1 of Bacteroidota bacterium. Classification (GTDB taxonomy): domain Bacteria; phylum Bacteroidota; class Bacteroidia; order AKYH767-A; family OLB10; genus JAJTFW01. Next base: position 3,907 of record JANOAX010000203.1, on the reverse strand, counting down.
AAACTTGATGGGTTGATCAGGAGCATAATTTTGATTTAATCCTATTCCAGCCAAAGCTTTCCATCCAGCAACAGATCCTACCACAGAAACCGCAATAAACAAAAATGCGATCAGCTTTTTATTGCCACGGATCCACACTTTCAGCCCGGCTTTGCCAGTTAATTTTTCTGGTTCTGGAATTCCATTACGGTCATTGATGACTCTTTGAAGTCCTTTTTGAACACGGTTTAGAATTACAAAAAGGATAATCAGGGTAAGGGTAACTAACATCAGCGTTAGCGAAGAATTTCCGTCTTCAGCTCCACTTCCCGCGGCAACCTCTGCTCCAGGTGCTGGAGCAACTGCAGGCGCGGCTTCACTTGTGGTTTTGATATATCCTATAATACTTTTAATCTCATCATCAGATAGATTAAAAGAGGTCATCGCCACTTTATTAAATTTCTCATACACCTTCACCGCTTGTGGGTCTCCGGATTTTACTAAAGCTTGAGAATTCCTAATCCATTTGATCAACCAGTCTTCTTTGTACTTTGTGTGTACATTTTTCAAACCCGGACCAACGACAACATCATCACCAACTACGTGACAGGCTGTACAATTGGCTTTGAACAAGGCTTCCCCATTTGGCTGGGCCTGTGTCGAAGTTTGGAAGATTACGATCAGGGATAGTGCTAACGCATTAATTGTCAGAATCCTGTATACGTAACGTAGCATATGCTCGAAATAATTTTAAGTTAATTTATTGAAATATTTTTACCGATAAGTGACAATACCGTGTATTTTTCCAAGCGCCAAATTTAGTGGAAACTATAATTCAACCATATTTTTAGAGTAAAAAAAGAAGTTATTTGGATGGATTCTAATTAAGCATCAAAAAATCAACGGATTCGTTTGACTTCCACCACTAAAAGAAAATTAAATCAAAACTCTTAAATCCAATAATCAATTCAAGAAAATAATTATAAATTAATAATCAAGTAATTACAATTTATAACTTTCTAAAATGTTAATAAGTTTCTAGGACAAAAAATAGATTTAAACCCGTTAAATACTAGACACCATGTAAAAATATTTATCCCTCTGAATGTTAACAATTTAACAAAAAAAATAATTTATTCTTCAAAATTACGACCTTTGTCCGATGCGTTTAATCCTTCTTCTCTTTATTGCGTTCTATAACGTTTGTCCTGCCCAAAAGTTAAACAATGATAGTTTAGCTTATGTCTTAGCTCAACGCCACAAAAAGGTAAATGCATCTAAAATGACCATGCCAGGTTATAGGATCCAAATTTATTTTGGCAATGAACGCATCAAGGCTCAAGAAATTAAAAGTAGTTTTTTGCAAAATCATTCAAAAATTTCCGCTTATATGGTTTATCACCAGCCTAATTTTAAAGTGCGAGTAGGTGATTTTAGAACTCGATTAGAGGCTGTCGGCTTTTTGAAAAAAATTGAATCCGAATTCAAAACATCCTTTATAGTTCCTGACGATGTGAAGTTGCCGGACTTATAAAAGCTATTCTTTTTTCAAATAATATTCACTTCTGATTGAATATCGCCTTATAAACAGGTGTTTAGTTGAAAACAAATTTGAGTCGTAAATAAGGGCAATTCGCTTACTGATACATTTGAAACATCTTAAAAAAATGTTCAAATGAAAAAGGCTTTCATTATTCTTATCATCTTAATTCCTATTTCAACATGTTTGATAGGTCAAGTAGGATGGAAATTTTCTAGTTCAGATAATTCGACTTTAAAACGAAATTATATTGAGAGTTTATCTAATGGATCCTTTTTCCGATTAAGCACTGCTGACACTTTATCGCCAAGTTGTTATTCGCTCGTCTTAATTGATTCAAGTGGCTCAACAACAAATCAAATTGAACTCTGCATTGCTGACAGCAATCCTAAAATTATCGCATTCAACTTAGACACCATCAACCAACGTTTGTGTGTTACCGAACAATCAGAAAGTAGTAGTGCATATTATATGCATTTAAAAGTTTTTGATTTCAATTTGAATTACATGGATTCACTCACTTGGGGTGTCACCAAGACAAGTAGTTTAGGGGTTGATGTTTTTGCAGGAGGAATTGATACGGCTAACAATAAATTTATTGTATATCGATCAAAAGATATGTTCGATCAGATGTGGAATCGAAGTATTTGTAGAAAGAATGCAGCGGGTGTAATCAAAAATAATATTGTTAAAATTGGTCAGGCTGCTAATGATGGATTTTACATTAACGATGTTGTTATCTCTCCCACAGGAAATATCTATATTGCCGGTACCAGAAAGGAAAGTTTATATGGGAATTACTTTTATTTAGAAAGAGTAAATGCAAACTTCACTACCATTTTTGAAGTGAAAGACCAATATGTACTAAATAATATTGATAATAACCATGTCTCGTCCTTACATCTTTCCAATGCTACAGCGAACAGTCCCATCATTGTAGGAGGAACTATGTTTGGTTTAGCGCCAGGCGATACGATGTATCGTTGTCATGGTATTATTCGCTACTACACGTCAAATGGAATGATGAAATGGAATTTTCAGAATTATGAAGTTCGTGATTATAAAAAAGTAATGGCTCGTCATTCCTATGTATATGCAGTTGGAACCAATAACAACGCAGCCTCAGGCTTAGACACCAAGATTTCTCGATTGTACCTGAAAGACGGCGTAGTAAATTGGCATCGTTACTACGCAAATAAATCAATACCTCTTTGTTTGCAAGTTGAAGCAGACAAATCATTTCTAATCGGAGGAGAAAAGCAATCCAACATCACGTTACCCAGTGGAAGTGTTTTAACAATACGTACTTTCATGCTTTTACGTTATAGTAAAACTGGAAAACGCTTATATGATTATGACCATGTATGGGATGTATCGAATGAAATCAATTCGATCCAAGGTGTCATTACTGATATTGCTACTGGATATAATCAGTACTATTATACGGCAGGAACAAATCGAATTGTAAAAAACATAAGTGGTACAATCACTACTCTTGATAGTACTACTGTATTACAATTCACAAATGGATCTATGCGTTCTGGAGAATATATTGCTACAGAAGTTTCATTAAATCTACGACCTAATCCAGCCAAAAGCTCTATCCTTTTCACTTGCGAAAATCAAGTGACGGACTTGGTCATCTTTAGTATGACTGGACAAAAAATGAAAACTGAAAGTATCAATCAGGAGGGAATTAATTACTCGTGTGATATCCAACATTTAAGTCCGGGTACTTACGTATTAAGAGTGATGGCGAATAAAACTTGGTACACTTCAAAGTTTATAAAAGAGTAAATCATAATTTTAATTCCTTCTAAGATTATTTGTTTTCAGTAAGTGGGATCGACTTTGTTCCACAGAACCATCGATAAAATATTTTCTCGTTTAATATGTCTTTTTGAGGCAAACAAAGACTTTTCCAACCTTTGCGACCTCACATCGAGTCTGATTTGATAAAATATATTTTTGATTTTCAATAACTTACTAAATTTGTTTAATAATTTAATATAAAAGTTAAACAAAACTATTGGATGCGGTGTTTTTGATCCATTAACTCATCAAACCAAAGAAAATGAAAACATCAAAAACTCTATTTACGCTATTACTATCATTCGGTATAGTGGCGGAAAGTTTTGCTCAGGCTGAACTTCAAGTAATTCACAACAGTGCAGATCCAACCGCAACCACGGTGGATGTTTACATCAATGGTAATTTAACCTTAGATGACTTTGCATTTAGAACGGCGACACCTTATTTACCAGTACCTTCAGGAACACTCTTAAATATTGGAATAGCGCCAGGAAATAGCACGAGTGCTAATGATACCTTGGTTAACATACCCGTTACCTTGGTTCAAAACCAACGTTATGTAGCAATTGCCTCTGG
>JANOAX010000202.1:0-27185 GCA_031411335.1 Bacteroidota bacterium | reverse complement strand
ATTAAAGGTTTATCCAGGCAGAACTATTTAATTGAATTCATATTTTAATTCCGCTTGAGCTCAGACTAGATTTCATTAAAGGAGATGAAAATTTCATTCATCTCTAGGTAAATTCATCTCATAAAAGAGGAAATGCAAATTTTAATTTTATAAGTGTTTGCTAAGGTGTCTTTTAGATGGATTTATTTTCAATATTGAAATGTTAATATTTATAAATCGAACTCTCCTTTTAGCGCCGACTCATCCAATAGATTTGTGTGTTTAGCAACGATCCATTGAAGATGCCAGCCTTAGAATTAGAGTTAATTAATCAAATTGTTTTAGTCATATTAGGAAGTGCGACACTCGTACAGCTTTTTTATTTTCTAATAGGAATGTCGGGTCCCTCATTTTACAAAAAATCGGAACGGAAAAGTGCTCCATTCACTTCTCCTGTATCTATCGTTATTTGTGCTCGAAATGAACTAAAGAATTTACGTAGTTTCCTGCCTTCTGTCCTCGATCAAGACTATCCAGAATATCAAGTGGTAGTAGTGAACGATTGTTCTTGGGATGAATCAGCCAATTTTTTGGAAGAGATGGAAGATGCCTATCCCAATTTGAAAGTGATTACTCTTAAGGAACAAGAGAAATACCAACACGGGAAGAAATTCGCACTTACTTTAGGCATTAAAGGCGCTTCCTATGAACACCTTTTATTGACCGATGCTGATTGTAAACCTGCTTCAAGGAATTGGATCAGAGCCATGGTACAAGGTTTTTCCAATGAAAAGGAAATCGTGATTTCTTATGGAGCCTATAACAATGAGCCCGGATTACTTAGCAAATGGATTCGTTTTGATACGGTGATGAATGCAATGCTTTACCTTAGTCGTGCGTTAAAGGGTAAAGCATACATGGGAGTAGGACGAAACTTGGCCTATACCAAGTCGCTATTCTTTAAAAATAAAGGTTTCGCTAAACATTATCATATTATGTCAGGCGATGACGACCTCTTTGTGAACGAAACTTCCAATCAAAGTAATACTTCTGTAATCCTAAATCCAGATGCTTTTACTTATTCAAAGCCTAAAACAAGTCTTTATACCTGGATTTGGCAAAAAAAACGACATATGAGCACCGGTAAGCATTATAAAAGCAGCGACCGTGGATTCGTGGGTGGGTACTTTTTTAGCTTGTTTTTGTTCTGGTTAACAGTAATTCTTGCATTTGTATTGAAACTTAATTGGCAAATCATCGTAGGAATTATCGCAATACGTCTTATGACTCAAATGATAGTTTGTTGGAAAGGGTTTAAAGCATTAGGTGAGAAAGACCTGGTGTTTTTTCTTCCTGCTTTTGATATCATCACTGCTTTCTCATATCCTATCTTAGCTGTTTCTAATCTCTTCATCAAAACCAAATCCTGGAAATAATGGCTGTCACATCTACCCTTCAACCTGCAAAAAAGAAAAGCAGTAGTAAATCAACAAATGCTTCTACCGAGGAAATTGTAAAACCCATTGTAGAAGTAGCAGATAGTGAAATTCAGCATTTATCTGATAAGGCCATCAAAGATTATAAGATCGTGCGTCGCGCTGTCGATCATGGTGACCAAAAAGCGTATGCTGAGTTAATGTCTCGCTATAAAGATTCTATCTATTATATGCTCCTCAAAATGGTTAATAATCGTGACGATGCCGAGGATTTAACCATAGAAGCTTTTGGGAAAGCATTTAGAAATATTAAACAATACACTCCCGATTACGCTTTCAGTACTTGGTTGTTTAAAATCGCAACGAATAACTGTATCGATTTTATTCGCAAGAAAAGAAAATTGATGTTGTCAATTGATCGTGGTTTTGAAAACGAAGATGGACAAGATATCACGCTTGAAATTAAATCGGATGGACCAAGTCCCGACGATGTAATGATGAAGAAGCAAAAAGTAATGATGATGAAGGATGTAGTGGAGAAATTAAAACCACGATACCGTCGCTTAGTTGAATTACGTTACTATCAAGAATTATCCTACGAAGAAATTGCTGATGAATTAAAGCTTCCTTTAGGAACTGTAAAAGCTCAATTGTTCCGTGCACGTGAATTTTTATACCAAATCATGAAAAACTCTGAGTACGTAAATCACTAAAATATAATTGTATTTGGTATATATTACCTTTGCCCCATGTCAGAAAACATGGGGCTTTCTTTTTCTTATCAAAATTACCTGCCAAAAATTACTTCGGAGCAAGTAGAACTGCTGGGTCGATTTAAGGAGATCTTCTTAGAATGGAATAGCCATATCAACTTGATTTCAAGGAAGGATACGGAATTATTTGAAGTGAAACATGTACTTCATTCTCTTTCCATTTCTAAATTTATTCGATTTAATCCAGGTGCTAGAGTCTTGGATTTGGGAACAGGTGGAGGCTTTCCGGGCATTCCGCTGGCCATACTTTTTCCAGAGGTAAAATTCATTTTAGTGGATTCCATCGAAAAGAAAATAAAAGTGGTAGCCGATATTGTTGAGCAACTTCAATTGAAAAATGTTGCTGTTAAAAGGGGGAGAGTGGAGGAGATGGATTTGGAGGTTGATTATGTTTTGAGCAGAGCCGTTGCGCCCATGAACGACATCATTCACTGGACAAAGGATAAATTAATAGAAGGTCAAGTGGGATCTTTGCCCAATGGATGGGTGATTTTGAAAGGAGGTGACTTGTCTGAAGAACTTGGCTTTTACAGAAAAATGGTTGAAATTCAGAAGATTAGCGACTATTGGCAAGATGAATTCTTTGAAACTAAGCTCATTGTATATTTAGCCAGACAAATTCTATGAAAAATAAAAAAACTTTTTGAGTAAAAGACATTTTTTCTATCTTTGCGCTCCCTTTGGGGGTAATTAATAGATCGATATGAAAAGGACATTCCAACCCTCGCTACGTAAACGTAGAAATAAACATGGCTTCCGTAAGCGCATGAGTTCAGCTAATGGTCGTAGGGTTTTAACAGCACGTAGAAAGAAAGGACGTAAAAAATTAACAGTATCTGACGAACGTAGTTGGAGAAAATAATTTCTTATTGAAAAAAATAGTGAAGGCAACCCATCGGTTGCCTTTTTTGTTTTCTTAAATTGATGTTTATTGTTTCAATTCATTTCTGAAATTTGGTAAATTTCATTTTAGATGTAGATATATAATCGTTTTTTTAAAAAGCTGTGGTGGGAAATTTTGCGTAGCCTTTGCGACTTTGCGCCTCTGCGAGAGAAATTTGCAAAGCGCAGCCCACGTTTGTCGGAGATAAAAAACAGTATGTGAGCGAGAATATGTTAAGTCAAATTGTTTAATTTAAAATTCTAATTCTGATAGCTATTTGGTTTAAAATCGGCCTTTGCCTAGGAGGAGGAGAGAATAATTTTTTCAATTTGTGAATGTAACGACATCAAGTCGTGTCCACAGGCTAACTCATGTAAATTGATTTTGTAATCAAATTTTGCAAGAAATAAATCAGCCGATTTAGGAGTGATAATCGCATCGTATTTACCGATGAAAAACTCCACTCTAATTTTCTTTGCGTGGAAATAATGATTCATCAACTTTGGATGAATCTCATAGTTTCTCAAGGCAATCCAACTGTGGTAAATGCGATATCGCTTATCGATTTCATCGGTATTGCTGATGAAAAAAAGCTTGACTTTTTCGGAAATGATATTCATCAAACGCATGGTGCGAATAATGTTGTGTAATGATTCAGGCGACTTCACTAATTTAGATCCTATTCTTCTTCCCAAATAAGTTTTTGCAATAAAATTTCTTACTCTATTGTTCTTCATTCCATCAGGAGCCAACACAAATAATTCATGAATTCGATGTGGAATTTTATAGACTAATCCCATCACCGTCTTTCCCCCTTGGCTATAACCCATTAATGAACACCGAACTTTTTTCTTTTCCCAAAGCAATTTCTCCACCATGTTTGAAAGAATGGAAGGCGTAAAGACAGGTAATCTCTTTTTTACTGAAACAGAATGTGGACCATGGTAAAGGAAATCGAAAGCGATGAGGGTATATTTTTGACCCAATGCCTTCTCAAACCGATGAAAATCGTCTGAAATCCTCCCGAAACCATGAAAGCAAAGCAAGAGCTCATCTCCACTTCCATATGATTTATAGGGAAGTGTGAAATCACCATCGGTCAAAAATGAATAATTAGCATCTGACATGAATACAAAGGTACATCCAATCAACTTATTCTAACTTTTCAACAACACCCCTCTATAACCTTCAGTTTTCTTAGTTTTGTATTCTAAAATCGTGATGTACTTGATGCAACCATCAGCCAACCATGATCCATTAGCTTTTTTCAACTCTAGTCGATTGTTTTCTTTGATTTCCCTGTCTTCATTGACTTCGCTATTTTTTACATATTTATACATTCAGCAATCATTCTTATTCTCATTTAACGATATAAAAAGCTAACATATGCCTCGCGATCATTCAATTAAATCAGTACTTATTATCGGAAGTGGTCCCATCATCATCGGACAAGCATGTGAATTTGATTATGCCGGCAGTCAAGCTTCCCGCTCCATGAAGGATGAAGGCATTGAGGTGATACTGATCAATTCGAATCCAGCAACCATTATGACGGATCCGGTTACAGCAGATCACATCTACCTAAAGCCTTTAACGAAGAAGTCGATCATTGAAATTTTAGAAAAGCATAAAATTGATGCAGTGCTACCTACCATGGGTGGACAAACGGCATTGAATCTTTGCATTGATTGCCAAAAAGCAGGAATTTGGGATAAGTACAATACAAGAATTATCGGAGTAGATATTGATGCCATCAAGACAACGGAAGATCGTGAGAAATTCCGCCTTTGCATGCTCGCTCTTGGCGCTAATGTTTGTAAAGGAAGAACGGCAACTTCCTATTTAGAAGGGAAAGAAATTGCTCAAGAAATTGGATTTCCATTAGTCATTCGCCCCTCATTTACGTTAGGTGGAACCGGTGGAGGATTTGTTTTTGATAAGGAAGCATTTGATGAAGCCTTGAATAATGGATTGCACGCTAGCCCCATTCATGAAGTGTTGGTTGAGCAATCAATCATGGGTTGGAAAGAATATGAGTTGGAGTTGTTAAGAGATAATGTTGGAAATGTAATTATCATTTGTTCCATCGAAAATTTTGATCCGATGGGTATCCACACTGGAGATTCCATTACGGTTGCTCCTGCAATGACACTGAGTGATCGTTGTTATCAGAACATGCGTGATTTAGCTATCAAATGCATGAATGGAATTGGACAGTTTGCGGGAGGATGTAATATTCAGTTTTCAGTAAATCCAAATGATGAGAATGAAATAATCGTCATTGAAATTAATCCACGTGTTTCACGTTCATCGGCATTAGCATCCAAAGCAACAGGTTATCCTATTGCGAAAATTGCAGCAAAGCTTGCCATCGGTTATAATTTGGATGAGTTGCAAAATCAAATTACAAAATCCACCTCTGCGTTTTTTGAACCTACCATCGATTATGTTATTGTTAAAGTGCCAAGATGGAATTTCGATAAATTTAAAGGTGCTGATCGTCATTTAGGTTTGCAGATGAAATCAGTGGGTGAAGCGATGGGAATTGGAAGAAGTTTCCAAGAAGCATTGCAAAAGGCTTGTCAGTCGCTCGAAATAAAACGAAATGGATTAGGGGCTGATGGAAAAGAGTTGACGAATCAAGATCAAATTTTAGATAGTTTAAAGAATCCAAGTTGGAATCGTTTGTTTCATATTTACGATGCGTTTAAGTTGGGAATACCCTTTAAGACCATTCAAAAATTAACACAAATTGATGCGTGGTTCTTAAATCAAATTGAGGAACTTGTTGAATTAGAAAAAGAAATTCAAAAGTATACGCTCGATACGTTGTCGCGCGATTTGATGATGGAAGCAAAGCAAAAAGGTTATGCCGATCGACAAATTGCTCATCTACTTCGTTGCTTGGAAAGTCAAGTGCATGCGAAGCGAAAGGAGATGGATATTCACCGTGTATATAAATTAGTAGATACCTGTGCGGCAGAGTTTGAAGCGAGAACACCGTATTACTATTCTACTTTTGAAACCGAAAATGAATCCATCGTTTCCGATAAAAAGAAAATAATTATTTTAGGCTCAGGGCCAAATCGTATTGGACAAGGAATCGAATTCGATTACAGTTGTGTGCATGGAGTTTTAGCCGCTAAAGAATGTGGCTATGAAACCATCATGATTAATTGTAATCCAGAAACAGTTTCTACTGATTTTGATATTGCCGATAAACTTTATTTTGAGCCTGTATTTTGGGAGCATATTTACGATATCATTCAACACGAAAAACCGGTAGGTGTTATTGTACAGCTAGGCGGACAAACTGCTTTGAAGTTGGCAGAGAAATTAGATAAGTACGGAATTCAAATTATTGGTACGAGTTACAAATCCTTAGACTTAGCCGAAGACCGTGGATCGTTTTCGAATTTGTTGAGAGAATTGAAAATTCCATATCCAAAGTTTGGTGTAATTGAAGATGCTTATCAAGCCGTGGAGTTATCGAAAGATTTAGGTTTCCCACTCTTAGTTCGGCCTTCGTATGTGTTGGGCGGACAAGGAATGAAAATTGTGATCAACGAACAAGAGTTGGAAACACATGTAGTAAATATTTTGAAAGATATTCCAGGCAATAAAGTATTGTTAGATCATTTCTTAGATCGCGCTATTGAAGCAGAAGCAGATGCCATTTGTGATGGAGAAGATGCCTATATCATCGGAATCATGGAGCATATTGAACCTGCAGGAATTCATTCGGGCGATAGTAATGCCGTGTTGCCGCCTTTTGATTTGAGCGACCATGTGATCAAACAAATTGAAGACATTACAAAGAAAATTGCGCTAGCCATGAAAGTAAAAGGTTTGATCAATATTCAGTTTGCCATCAAAGAAGAAATAGTTTATGTGATTGAGGCAAATCCAAGAGCTTCCCGTACCGTTCCATTTATAGCGAAAGCATACGACGAGCCTTACGTGAATTATGCGACCAAGCTTATGTTGGGAGACAAGAAATTAAGTGATTTTACGTTTAATCCCAAGAAAGGTGGTTATGCAATTAAATTACCTGTTTTTTCATTCGACAAATTCAAAGATGTAAATAAAGAGTTAGGTCCAGAGATGAAATCAACGGGCGAAGCCATTTATTTCATTGATGATTTGCAGGATGAGGTTTTCACAAAATTATACGACGAAAGAAATTTATATTTATCAAGATAAAATACAGACCGGTAATACACGTCTTTAAATTATTGAATTAAAATGTCCGACTTCTTGTTTATACTTCTTATCATTTTTATAATCTTTGGTGTCTTCCGACGCTACATCTTTTTTTTCTTGATGACGGCTTTGTCTAAGAAGGTATTCAAAGAAATGAATAAGATGAATGAGCGTCAGTCTGGTTTTAATCAGCAACAAAATCCACAACAAAATCAGCAGCAACCTACTCAAAAAGAGCAAGTCAAAAGTAAGTCCAACAAAGGCGTTTCGGACGATCATGGTGAGTATGTTGATTTTGAAGAAGTGAAGGATTGATAGAAGTTTTTAAAGCCCCTCGCCTCTGGAGAGGGGTTGGGTAGAGGCTAAAACTTTAATGTGGTAATAATTTGTTTTCATTTCAAGCAATAATTTGAGGTCACAAAAGTTCACATAAGATTCTTTCATTGGTTTTTGGTAATAATTTTGACTGAAAATCTCAACTATTTCACAAACGTCTTTAAGCCATTCTGAATTCTGAATTCTCAAGTGCACTTTAGTGATCTCTAGTGCCTTTAGTGTTGAAAAAAATCTCCATTAAAGTTTGATTTTTATAATCCAGCAAAGTCAATGAAAAGGAGGCTTTTTTCTAGAATTTTACCTTTATCCTATTGAATTTTTATCTCATTTTGCCCCAATTGAGTTAAATCTATTTTAAAGAGGCTGCCGAAAAGCAATTATCTAAATTAATCTCACTATTTTCATCCTCTTAAATTAGAATTAGGTCCTATGAAACCATCCTTGCTAAAGCAGTTACAACCTCATTTAATTGCTATTGGAATCTTTCTCTTAATATCATTCATCTATTTTAGTCCAGCACTTTCGGGGAAAGCCTTACAGCAGCACGATATTGCACAATGGACTGGAATGCAAAAGGAAATTGCTGACTACAGAGCCGAAAATCCAGATGAGCCTTTATGGACGGGTTCCATGTTTAGTGGAATGCCAGCCTATCAGATTTCGGTTTTATATCCTTCCAATTTGGTTCAGTACGTAAATAAAATAATGTGGTTGTGGATGCCAAATCCAATCAACTTATTGTTCTTGGCGATGCTCGGATTTTATTTGTTGATGATTTCCTTCAAAGCCGATTTTAGGATAGCCATTGCCGGTGCTTTTGCTTATGCGTTTTGTTCTTTTTATTTTGTTTCTATACAAGCAGGACATAATACAAAGGTGCATGCTATCGCTTTAATTCCGCTCATCTTTGCGGGTGTATTGATGGCATATCGAGGGAAATGGTTGTTGGGTGCTGCCATCACAGCCTTAGGTTTATCACTGCAGGTGTATGCAAATCACTTACAAATTACATATTATGTAGCCATCACCATTGGTCTGTTAGTGATCGCCGAATTCGTTCGGGCTATTCAGGAAAAGCAACTTTCTAATTTCATGAAAGCAAGTGTGTTTCTTGTATTGGCCGCGGCGTTGGCGGTGTTACCCAACATCACCAATTTGTTATTGACTTATGAGTATGGAAATTATTCTACACGTGGTCCGTCAGAACTCACTGAGAAAAAAATAAGTACAGGACTCGATAAAGATTATGCTTTAGGATGGAGTTATGGGCAGATGGAATCGATGACGCTTTTAATTCCTGACTTCGCAGGTGGATCATCAGCCTATAAACTCGATAGTAAATCCGAATCTTATAAAGCCGTTTCATCGAATGCAGGAGATGCTCAAGCCCGATCTTTTGCACAACAAGCTCCTTTGTATTGGGGTGATCAGCCCATGACATCTGGACCTGTCTACAGTGGAGCCATCGCCTTTTTCTTGTTTGTTCTTTCCATGTTCTTATTGAAAGGAACACAACGTATTTGGATTGCGTCTTCGTTTTTATTGTTCTTGATGTTAGCATGGGGGAAAAATTTCTTGCCGCTTACTGATATATTCTTCGATCACGTTCCAGGTTATAATAAATTCAGATCCGTTGCGATGGCGTTAACTATCGCTTCATTTATGATTCCATTAGGTGGAATGTTAGGGTTGATGCGATTTGTTTCTGGAGATGTAGATAAAGCGAAATTGAAGAAAAGTTTATTGTATTCGTTTTACATCTGTGGAGGATTAACTTTATTATTTGCATTGCTTCCTGGACTGTTTTGTGATTTTCAAGGGCAAAGTGATGAGCAGTTAAAACAATATGATTGGTTGTTGACTGCCTTAAGACAAGATCGTGAACATGCATTAACTTCAGATGCATTTAGGTCTTTCTTTTTTATTGCATTGACATTTGGTTTGATGTTTTATTGGTTGAAAGATAAATTAAAGCTTTCCGTAATGTTGCCTATCCTCGCATTTTTAATTCTTGCTGATATGTGGACCGTTGATAAGCGTTATTTAAATGATAGCCATTTTACGTCTAAAACAAAAGCAGAACAACCTTTTGAAATGACACCTGCCGATGAACAGATCATGCAAGATAAAGGATATTACCGAGTTATGAATACCGCGGTTAGTACTTTCAACGATGCCAGTACTTCTTATTTTCATCGCTCAATTGGAGGATATCACGGAGCGAAATTGAAGCGTTATCAAGAGTTGATTGAAAACCAGATCAGCAAAGGGAATATGAATGTATTGAATATGTTGAACGCAAAATATTTCATTGTTCGTAATCCCGAAAATCAATCTCCCATGGTGCAAATGAATCCAGGAGCATTGGGTGCAGCATGGATAGTGAGTGATTGGAAAGTAGTACCGAATTCTGATGCAGAGATTAAAGCGTTGGATAGTTTGGATACCAAAACAACTGCAGTAATTGATCAACGTTTTACAGCGGATATTAAAGATGCTCAAAAAGGTGTAGATTCTACCGCAAGTGTAACTTTAATTCCTAAGAATGGAAAAGTGGCACCCAATTATCTCGAGTATGAAGTAAATGGAAGTAAAAATAATTTAGTTGTGTTTTCTGAAATTCATTATCCTATTGGCTGGGATGCTTATTTAGATGGAAAATTAGTTCCACATATCAGAGCCAACTATGTTTTAAGAGCGATGGAAATTCCTGCTGGAAAACATAAAGTTGAATTTAAGTTTGAACCTGCGGCTTACAAGAACGGAGAGAATATTTCTTTAGCAAGTTCTATACTTTTATTGCTCTTGTTTGCAACGGCGTCTTATGTTGAATTGAAAAAGAAAGCATAAACCCCAATGAATTTGAAAAAAGTGCTCGTCATCACCTACTACTGGCCGCCAAGCGGTGGAGCAGGGGTGCAACGTTCACTTAAGTTTGTCAAGTATCTTTCGCAAATGGGATTTTCTCCAATCGTGTTAACGGTGGATGAAACAAAAGCAAGTTATCCGTTGAATGATCATTCTTTAGTGAAGGAAGTTCCTGACCATGTGAAAGTAGTTAGAACAAATTCATTCGAACCACTTAATATTTTATCTTCTCTGATCGGAAAGAAGAATGTGCCTTATGGTGGATTCGCCAACGCGAATAAAGAATCGAAAAAGCAAAAATTGTTGAGATGGATTCGAGGTAATTTTTTTATTCCCGATGCACGTGTTGGTTGGATAAAATATGCTTTTGAGGAAGCAAAAAGAATTATTAGAGAAGAAAAAATAGATTGTGTTTATATTTCGAGTCCTCCGCATTCATCTCAGTTGATCGGTTTGAAATTGAAGAAAGAATTTCCTTCAGTTCGTTGGGTAGCAGATTTACGTGATCCATGGACCGATATTTATTACTATAAAGATTTATTGCATGGTGAGCGTGCCAAGAAAAAGGATTCGCAATTTGAGAAGCAAGTGCTGGAGGAAGCAGATTCGATTATAGTGGTGAGTGAACCCATCAAATATTCATTTCTAAAAAAATCGGTTTTAATTATTCCCGATAAAATTCAAGTGTTGCCCAATGGGTATGATGAAAGCGACTTTAAAACCGATGTTGAAATTTCCAAAGATAAATTTACGATTACCTATGTAGGCACGATGGCCGATTCATACCATCCTGAAATATTTTTTAATGTTTTCAAGAAATTAGTGATTCAATATTCTGATCAAAAAATTCGTTTTAAGTTTATTGGAGATGCGCCATGGACTCTAAAGAAAATGGTGGACGGATTAGGACTCGAATCCTATTGTGTTTGGAATGGACATATCAGTCATGATGAAGCCGTAACTGAAATGCAAAAAGCCAATGCATTGCTTTTAATCATTCCAGATACTGCAGGTGCTAAAGGTATTTTAACAGGAAAATTATTTGAGTATTTAGGTTCAAAACGTTTCATCATTGGTATTGGACCCAAACATGGAGATGCTGCAGCCATTTTACGTGAGTGCAATGCTGGTGAAATGTTTGAACGCAATGAAGAGAATGTGATGTATTCGTGGCTGATTGAGAAATTGGAATTGTGGAAAAGTGGAAAGGAATATGCTTTTGCGAATGATTCCATCAAAAATTATACAAGAGAGACACTCACCAAACGATTATCAATGATATTAGCCGATTCAAAATAAAAAAATTTATATGTGTGGCATAGCAGGTTTTATTGATAGTAGATTATCAAAAGCAGATCAGGATCCGCTTTTGGAAAAAATGCTGCAGTCGATTGCCCATCGTGGACCCGATGCTCGCGGAAAATATTTTGACGGTGCTGTAGGGTTAGGACATAATCGTTTATCCATTATCGATTTGAGTGTGGATGGAAATCAGCCTATGTTTAGAGGTCGTAATGCAATCGTTTATAATGGAGAAGTATATAACTACAAAGAGATACGAAAAACATTAGAAGCTACTGGAGTTGCATTCAAAACCAATTCGGACACGGAAGTAATTTTAGCAGCCTACGAAAAATACGGTTTTGATTGTGTGCAACATTTTGTTGGAATGTGGTCGTTCGCTTTATGGGATGAAGAGAAACAATTGTTGTTTTGTTCAAGAGATCGCTTTGGAATCAAACCATTCTTCTATTTAAATCAAGGTGATCGATTTTATTTTGGTTCGGAGTATAAGGCGTTGAAGTTTTCTGACCTCTTCAGCAAATCATTAAATTATAATCAAATTGCAAGAGGTTTACAGTTAGGTTGGTGTACCTATAAATCTGAAACATATTATAGTTGTATTTCACAGCTTGAAGCAGGATGCAATTTGGTTTATAAAAATGGAAAAATCGATATAACCAAATACTGGGAAATTGAATCACAACGATACAACTACACTAATCATAATGAAGCGGTATTTGATTTCAGAGAACTTCTTCGCGACTCTGTCAAGATCCATTTAAGGAGTGATGTAGAAGTTGCTATTTGCCTCAGTGGTGGAATTGATAGTTCATCTTTAACAGGACTAATAGGGGATGTTTACCCTGACTTAAAGTTTCACTCTTTCTCCATCTATTATGATGGCAAAGGGGAGGTCGACGAAAGACCTTTTATTAATGCGGTAACAAATAAGTTTCCTAATGTAATGCCGCATTTTTATAAGCCAGATAATAATGTGATTCCAGATTTTTTTGAAAATGTAGTTGAAAATGCTGATGTTCCGATAACGGGTTCTTCGCCAATTTCACATTATTATTTAGTGGAGCAAATTAAGAAAAGTGGAATTAAAGTGGTGTTGGATGGACAAGGTGCAGATGAATATTTAGGGGGATATATTCCTGCTTATTATCGTCAAATTGCGGACTTAATGAGTAGTGCAAACTTAGTAAATAGCACTAGGAAGTTGAATAGAATTGCAAGGGATCAGAGGCATACTTTCAGTGATCGAATTAAATATGCAGGGAAGTCGGTGTTGTCTATCATCAAAGGAGAACAAGAATTGTATGATTTAGAGTTGAGAAAGTATTTCCCGTTTTTAGTGAGGGAAGAGCTTCTCAACAATAAAATTCTTGAACTTAAAAAGTTTGGGGTTTCACGACTTGACAATTATTTGTATCATTCCATGTATGAAACTAGTTTACCAACAATTCTGCATTATGTAGACCGTATGACCATGAGTCATTCAGTGGAGTCTCGCGTTCCTTTTTTGGATCACCGTTTAATTGATTTTGCTTTTTCTTTGCCTAGTGAAGAGAAAATTAAAATTTCACAAACAAAGTCAATTTTAAGAGAGAGTGTAAAGGATTTGTTGCCAGAGAAAGTGTATTTAAGAAAAGATAAAAAAGGTTTTGTAACTCCAGGCGAAGATAAATGGCTGCGCGGTAATCTGAGTTGGTTATTAGATTTAGATTATGCTAATTTGGATTACTTGGAGACTTCTAAACTTAAAAATATAGTTAGTGAATATCGCAAAGGGAATAATCAAAATGCCAAGTTGATTTGGAGAGTTGCTTTACTGAATTATTGGATGAAAAAGAATTCATAAGATGTTGAGAGTTTATATAGAGAATAATTCCAGTTTTTATAATGAAGTTTCATATATATGGAATGTTTTTTGTCGTGATCAAAAAATTGACTTTGTAGAATGTTTTGAAATTGAATCTGCACAATTTAAGATCGGTACACATTCTAATTGCGACATACAAGTAGACGAAAAATTGATGCTTGGAATTCGAAATGGAGATACTAACTTAAAAAATGAGTTTATTAGTAATCAAGCATTTTTTTGTAGAAATGATGGAACCAAAGATTATCTAATTTCATCATTTTATATTCTTACATGTGCTCAAGAGTTAAATTCTAAGAGTGTAGACGAGTTTGGTCGGTTTCCTTTTGTTGAGTCATTTCAATCTAAATTAAATTTAGAAAGAGAAGATCTGGTGTCACAATATTTTCATCAACTTCGATCAGAGCATCCTAGTTTAAGAAATATGAGTTTAGTCACAGAAGAAAAGAGTACAGTTTTTATTTCTCATGATATCGATTTAATCTATGGTGCACTTTTACAAGATGGATTTTATTGTCTTAAAAAAGGGAAATTTATAGATTTATTGAAAGTGCTTTTTAACAATATTTTTGGTACACCTAGTTGGCTAAATTTTCGAAGAATTGCCGAGATCGAGATGAAATATGGATACACCTCAACGTTTTTTTGGTTGGCGATTAAAGGTAAAACTGGAAAGGGTGTAAATAATGCTGATTATGATGTTAGCAGTAATCGTATTCAGAAGGAGTTAGATTTTTTAGAGAAACAAGGGGCCCATCATGGTATTCATAAAAGTTTTTCTGAAGCTTCTTTTGCTGTTGAAATAAATAGAATACGTCCAGGAATTATAGCGAATAGATACCATTACTTAGCATTAAATGTTCATAAAGATTTGATTGTGATGGAGGAAGCTGGAATTAAATTTGATTCAAGTATTTCTTTTGCAGAAAAACCTGGATTTAGAAGTGGTTATGCAAAACCCTATATGCCATATATGTTTGAAAGCCGTAGGGCTGCTAAGTTTGTTGAATGTCCGATGAACCTCATGGATACAACATATTTTAATTATTTAAAGAAAAGTAGTTCAGATGCTTTTGATGATATTCGACAGTTCATCGATAGTCATAAATACAATTCGGTGATTTCTCTTTTATGGCATAATAACTATGTCTCAGATTATAAATACAAGGAATATTGTTTGTTATTTGAGAAGGTTTTAGCATATTTGAAGAATAATAATTTTCGTTGTGTAACTCCTAAAGAAATAGTAAACGAGTTTAAAGTATGAGTTATGTTATTCGCGTTTTATTGGATCACGAATTAGTTTTGGCTAATTCTCTTTATCGTAGAATTTACGGGAAGGAGCGACCTGATGCTTTTTTTGAATGGGAGTTTCTTTCTGGTCCGCAGGGTAAAGCTATTTATGTGGGCGCTTTTGATAAGGAAGAATTAATAGGTTCTCAAGCTGCAATCCCTCTTAATTTTATTGGACCAGATGGTAAAATATTATTAACTGCAAAATCTGAAGACACTTTATTGGATCCACGCTATAGGGGTAAGGGACTTTTTGAGAAAATGTATGATGTGCTTTTCAACGAATGTAGAAGTAGAGGAGTTGTTTGCATTTGGGGTTTTACTTATGCAAAAAAACCGTTTCTTAAAATTGGATTTCAAATACCGTTTGATACTTTATCTGGAGTATTCGTCATTCATCCTCTTAAAGCTTATTCTTACCTGGTTTCACTAAATACGGCTAATAAATTAAAAGAAAAGTTGTTGATTTTTTTAATGACTTCGTTTAGTTATTTAAAAACAGTTTTCAGAGCAAAAAATGGTTCACAAAAAGACCTTAAGCTAGGAGAATTTTCTTCAAATGACAAGTTAATTGAAAATATTGCGAATACAAATAACCTATTTCTAATACAGCAGAATAAATCCTATTTGGATTGGCGAATTATTAGTAATCCATATGATAACAAGTATTTAGAATTTATTAAGGAAGATAAGAATGGTGATATTATCGCTTCAATCATTGTTAATATTCGTAAAGGTGGTCTAGCTTATCTTGAACAGATTTATTTTAATTCAACTTTAGATTATAGTGCGAAGATTAATTTATTGAAAGTCGCATTGAATTATATCTTCAAATTGAAAGAGGTGAATCTTGTTCGTTTCTGGGGTTTTAAGACGAATAAAATTAATCATGAAGAACTTAATCTACTTGAAGAGTGCGGATTCTTATTTGTAAAGAAAGGGACTGGATTTGTCTATAAATCTTTGATAGACAGTGCTCCTGATGCAAACAGTATTTTGTTGTCACGTTTATATACGCAAGGGAATATTTAATTTCAATTTTAGGGTATTTGTTTATATTTGACAAACCTAAACTGTTAATTATGAAAAAAGTTCTTCTGTTTTTAGTGCTATTTATGTTCCCAATTATTACCAACTCCCAAGTGGTGACTTTGCAGCTTAAACCAGGTGCTGCTCAAGGTAAAGATGCTTATTTAGCGGATTTCGGTGCATCAACAAATTATGGTCAACATCCGGAGTTTGCTGGATTTGGATGGACTTGCGGAGGTAATCCATGTGTTGGCCGAGGGTTGTTAGAATTTGATTTGAGCTCTATTCCGGTAGGTTCAACAATTGTAGATGCGCGATTGAATTTATATGCTAATACATCTCCTGTTAATGGCAATGGGCAATCTATGTTTGGATCAAATGCAAGTCGGATTTATAGGGTTACTTCCTCTTGGAATGAGTCAACAGTAACCTATAATAATCAACCAACTTATACTACTACGAATGGTGCTCTTTTATTTCCAAGTAGTATATCATTTCAGAATTATATTAATATTAATGTTACAACTTTAGTTAGTGCAATGACTTCTGCGCCAGGCCTTAATAATGGGTTCTTATTGAAATTAGTAAATGAAAGCCCTTTATCATCTATGATATTTGCTTCTAGCGATTTTTCTAACCCTACATTGTGGCCTGAATTAATCGTTCAATATACAGTAGTTGCCGACTCATGTATTACATTATCGGCGATGGATGCTTTTGCTTCCGATTCATATTTGGCAAGCGTAGCGCCGTCTACAAATTATGGTAGTCATCCTGAATTTTCTGGCTTTAGTTGGACTTGTCAAGGTTCGCCTTGCTTCGGTAGGGGATTACTGAATTTTGATTTTTCTACAATTCCTCCAGGAGCTATTATTAATTCCGCAGAATTAAATTTATATGCCAACCCAAGCCCAGTAAACGGTATTATAGCCATGCAGGGAAGTAATGCATCCATCTTACAAAGGGTAGTGACACCTTGGTCAGAAAATGGTGTTACTTGGAATTCACAACCTAATACAACAAGTATGAATTCGGTAATTCTTAGTCAAAGTGTTAGTTCATCACAAAATTATTTAGGTATAAATGTTCTTCCGCTTATAATCGATATCGTAAATAATCCATCTTCAAGTTATGGGATCATGCTAAAATTGTTGAATGAAGTGGGTTTAACAAGTATGACTTTTGCTTCTTCGGATTATGGTAACCCTGGTCTTAGCCCTACTTTGGATATTTGCTATACAACAGTAACCGGTATTGAATCTTCTGTTTTTAACGAAAGTCAAGTACTGAGTCTATTTCCGAACCCATCGTCAAACGAAGAAGTAACTGTATTGTTTAATCCAGGACAATCAAAAAAAATAATTTTTCAGTTATTTGATTTGAATGGAAAAGTACTTCAATCTTGGAGCGAGAATGGTAAATTTTCAAAAGAGCAAAAAGTAGCTTTAAGTCTTAAAAATATTGAAAGTGGACTTTATTTGTTAAAAGTGATTTTCGATGATAGAACTGAATTAAAGAAACTGATTGTGACTTCTCCTCGTTGAAATGTTTCAATTGCTTCAATAATTATTTATTGGAATTGAGTAGATGAAAAATTTTAAGGAGCAATTGAAATATATGTAAATAGTAATTATAACACTTAGCAAAGTATTATAATTAGAACCAAATTTCGTATTCTGGTTCGATTGAAATTTATTGAATCTCTAATAGTTTGGTGAAATATTGCTCTTTAGTACTAGATGGGGTAAAGAAATCAGTCTATAATTTGTTTTAGATAATATTTTCATTAAATTTGATATCTGTCTAATGGTTTAAGACAGGAATGTTATAATATTTTCTTAGATTGACACTCCATGAAACTTGGTAAGAATTCTCTATTTAAAAAACCATTAATATTGGTCGTTTTTTTATCAATTCTTTTTCAGAATAATTTAGTTGCGTTTGCTCCATTGAATAAGGTAAATGAAAATTTCATTGAATCTTCCGACAGTAAAGCATTCATTTGTAAAATGCCGTTCGGATGTGTAAGGTTTGAAGACGACAGAATTGTTTATCAGTTTTTGAATGTGATGGAAGTAGAAAAGGATCCACTATTAGGCGATCGAATTTCAATACCAGCAAAAGCAGAAGTTCATAACATCGTAATTAAGTTCAGAAATTCTAATGTTAAATTTCCTGCAGGTGAAGTTTCAAGTGGATCAAAAACAAATTATTTATTGGGAAGTAATCCACAGTTTTGGAAAACTGACTTAGAGAATTATAGTAAATTAGTGTATAAAAATATATATGAAGGAATTGATCTCGAATATTATTTTGTTAATGGACAGCTGAAGTATGATTTTATTGTAAGCCCTGGTGCAAATCCCTCAGATATTCAAATGGAACTGTTGGGAGCTATAGACTATGAATTAAATGGTACAAAGGAAATCTCTTTGATAAATAGAATGGGAAGTATAACAGATTATATTCCTGAATCATATCAGTATTTGCAAGAGAAAAAATCATTAATTGATGTTGAGTTTTTATTGGAGAATTCTTTGTTGCGTTTTAATGTTAAAGCTTATGACTTAAGTGAAGTTTTGATTATTGATCCTTCGTTAACTTTTTCAACATTTATAGGTGGCAGTGGAATTGATTTTCAATATACTGGTGGGCTTTCAAAAGATAACGTTGGAAATATTTATGAAACAGGTAGAACGTTGAGTATGAATTTTCCAACAACGCCAGGTGTGGTGCAGTTGGCAAATGGAGGCAACTTGGATGCTGTGGTGTTTAAGTTTAATTCTACGGGCACCAATCTTCTATACTCAACCTATGTAGGAGGAAACGACGTAGATGCTGGTTATACTACCATAGTAGATAAAGTGACTTCAGAAGTTTATGTTGGAGGCACAACAGGAAGTGCCAATTTTCCAACTACGGCAGCTGCCTATCAACCTGTATATGGAGGTAGTCTTTATGATCCATTTGTCTTTAAATTAAATAGTAATGGAAATGGATTTGTTTATTCTACTTTTTTAGGAAATGGTTTTCAAGATTTATGTGCTAGTATCACTGTTGATGCAATTGGGCAAGTTTGGGTGGTGGGTCAATCTACAGGAAATTATTTAACAACTCCAGGTGCTTATCAATCGGTATATGGTGGTGGACCTTGGGATGTATTCGTAGCTAAGTTAAATGCTACTGGTACTTCATTACTTTTCGCCACTCTATTTGGAGGGCCAGGAGATGATCACTCTCATTCTATTCAGTTAGAGTCTACTGGAAATATTGCAATTATGGGATTTTCCTCAGGAGGTTTACCTGTAACTGCGGGAGCATATGATGTTAGTTATAATGGCGGTGGATACGACATTTATATTGCCCGATTTAATTCGGTCTTGACTTCACTGAATAATTCAACTTATATTGGAGGAAGTGGAACGGATTGGTCATGGAATAGTTTTGTTCTTGATGCAAGTGATAATGCAATTGTAACAGGTTACACGAATTCTAATAATTTTCCTTTAACGATTGGTGCATTTCAAAGTAGCTACGGCGGAGGAGCAAACGATGGGTTATTATTTAAAATGAGCTCTAACGGAAGTGCACTAATTAATTCAACCTATTTTGGATCTGGAGGAGATGATAGAGGCTGGGGAGTTGCGTTAAATAGTTTAGAGGAACCCATCATCGTTGGTCAGTTTGGTGTATCGTTACCATTTACATTTTGCACCTATGATTCAACTGCAAATGGAAGTGATGATGCGTTTGTTACCCATTTTAGTCAGTCTTATAATTCTTTGATATACTCTTCATATGTGGGCAGTACTAACAGCGATGTGGGGGTGAATGTAATTTTAAATGGAAATAACTATATAGTTGCTGGTTTTACTTATTCAAATGGATTTCCAACAATTCCTGGCTCTTATGATGTATCATTGAATGGTGGACAGGACTTTTTTCTTCTTGAAATGGACCCTTCAAATGTTGCTATTGTGACTGCCTCGTTCATGACTGTGGATTCCATTTGTCTAGGACAAACAATCAACTTTAGTAATACCTCCGTTGGAACTAATTCATTCATTTGGAATTTTGATGATGGGAATACTTCTAACTTAATTTCTCCTAGTCATACTTTCGTTTCTTCAGGTGATTATAATATAAGTTTAGTTGCAGTTAATACTACTTGCGGAAATAATGATACCACTTTTTTCAAAGTCCACGTAGAAGTAATGCCAAATGCTAATTTTACGTTTACTGTAAATTGTACGGGACAAGTACAGTTTAATTCAATTCCTGCAAGCTCTAATTATACTTGGAATTTTGGGGATGGGACGAATAGCAATCAAGCGAATCCAATGCATCAATATAATTGGTCTCTTATTCCATACAATGCATCACTTATTGTGTCTAATCCAGGAGGCTGCGCCGATACTGCTTTATCATTGATTAATGTACCATTTATGCCAATTGCAGACTTTCAAATACCAGATACAATTTGCGGATTGTCATTGTATTTTCAGAACATGTCTTCAAACTCTTCCATTTATCAATGGGAATTTGGTGATGGAAATTCTTCAACTATTTTAAGTCCTACGCATACATTTGCAACTCAAGGTGTTTATTTTATAAAACTAATTGCAAATAATGGACTTTGCACTGATTCAATCATTAAAAAATTGACGGTAATTGATATGCCTGTAGCATCATTTTCATATAATACCAATTGTAGTTTGGGTGTATCTATTGTAAACACAAGTACAATGAGTACAAGTTATTCGTGGAATATGGGTGATGGAAATATTTTAACTTCTCTTCCATCATTGTATACCTATTTATTAGATTCAACATACTTGATTGAACTTATCGTAACAAATCAAAATTATTGCTATGATACGATTAATGTGGAAGTGCAAATAGTTCAAACTCCCGATGTCAGTATATTGTCAGATACCACCTCTTGCTTCAAGAATATTTCATTGAATTTGATTGGTGAAGCAAGTAATTATTTTTGGGATTTTGGAGATGGGTCAAATTCTTTTATTAAAAACCCAAACCATGTTTATCTAAACAGTGGAGTTTATAATGTATTTCTAATTGCAACCAATGGAAATTGTGCTGATACAGTTTATCATCGATTAACAATTTTTAAATTACCTGATGCTAGTTTTTCTTTAGAGAAAAATTGTAATGATACTATTAAGTTTATTCATTTAGCTAATAGCACTTATCAATATAGTTGGAATTTCGGAGATGGAACCACTTCAAATGATACTCTTCCTACACATGTTTATTTTTCACAGGGTAGTTATAAAGTTAGTTTAATTGTAGTGGATACTAATGGTTGCATTGATTCTTCTAAGCTAGAGGCTTTTTCAGTATTAGAACAAGATTTCAAAGTAACTTATTATTTAGATTCATGTGAGTTTACCTATCATTTTGAAGCAAAGGATTCGCTTAATTCGATATACTGTGATTTTGGAGATGGACAATACGCTGTTGATTCAATTTTTAAACATCAATATCAATTTTCTGGATTAAAGCGAGTACTGTTTATTCGTCGATATCAAACCGTATGTGCAGATACTATTGATATTAATTTGGATGTACCTTTTGATTTAAATCAGTCGTTATATATTCCAAATAGTTTTAGCCCAAACAACGATGGTAAAAATGATTATTTTGAAATTATATCCATTTTAAATTGTGTTGACTTTAAAATTGCAATTTACAATAAGTGGGGTCAAAGAATTTTTGAGTCAACAGAAATTGATTTTAAATGGGATGGGCTTTTTAAAAATGAAAAATCGCCTGAGGGTTTGTATGTTTACAAGATAGAAAGAAAAACAAACAAGGAATCCGATAAAATTGGTTTTGTTTTTTTAGTTCGATAGATCGTTTACTAGCTTCAGAAGTTTCACTTCTCTTTTTTCTATAGAATAATTTTCTGCAATGTTATCTCGGGAAATGTCTTCATTCAATTTGTGGTTCTTTTCAATTTCGTTGAAAACATCTATCAATTGTTGAAGTTCTCTTTTTTGAATAATAAATCCTGCGTTATTTACAATTTTACTCATGGAAAATACATTTGAAACGATGGGAGTGCATCCACAAAGCATAGCTTCGCATAATGAATTGGGAAATCCTTCTGCTATAGAAAGTTGTAGATAATATTCATGTGAAGAATATAAAGATCTTAATTCGGCAGCATTTTTATTTCCTAGCACATGAATATTTGAAGGAAAGTCTTTTAATAGATGATTTGTACTTGCACCAACAATTGTAAAGGAAAAAGTAGGAAATTGTTTCGCGGCTTCAATTATTAGATCAATTCCTTTTAATTCTTTTTGAAATTCTAAATTTAAGTTTCCACTTACTGTAATAAAAGAAAATGATTTCCTTTTGGTTTCATTTTTTTTCCAAAAGGCTATATCGTATCCATTGTGAATTGTTGTATTTGGTATTTTAATTTTGGGAATAAAAGCTTTAATTCCTTGCAACACTGGGAATCTGGAGTCGTAATTATATTCGGATACCCATAAAGATTCATCCTTAGTACTAATATGCGTACAATAGTTCAATGATACCTGAGTGGCAAATGATAATGGGAATTTGTGATGATTCCCGTACCTTAATGCTGCAAATGAGTGACAATCATTTCCTCCGCAAATGATGAGGGTAGGAATATTAAAGAGCTTACAAAACAAAGTTGGAATGAAGCTATGAAATCCAGCAAATTCAATAATACATACAGCGGCTTTGAAATGAAATAGTAAAAAGAAAAACTGATGTATCATTAAAAAGGGTGTATGCCATTTCTTAATGATTCTTAGTTCATAGGTTATTAATTGATACTGATTCTCTAATATTTCAATATCTTTCTTGATAAAAGAAGAAAGTGCAGGGTAAATAAAAAGCGCTTTTCTTTTTAAATCCACGCTAGTAGTTTGTATTTAATAAGTTGAATTAGTCGAGATACTTTATTTCTTTCAGTATAATTTTTAACATATTTATTCCTTCTTAAACTGATGAATTGATAATCCTCAGCTTCAAATCCTATGGAGTAGGATTCTAAAGATTCAATATAATAGCCGTGATTGGCTGCATTTTGACTTAATACATTGGTGTGAACTGGAATGTCTATAATTTGCAAAAGATCCTTTCGGTTTTCAATAAAATATTCTAAGGCCTTCGGGTGTGGAATATTGATTAATAATTTTGTGTTTGCATTGGAAACTGCGTTAATCTTTGCAAACAAATTATCATGTTGATCTAAAGGAATGTGTTCAAGAACGTCAGGTAATACGATTACATCAAATGTGTTATTGTTACTCCAATTCGACATATCTGAAACTTGAAACTCCAAGTTTTTTCTCGATTTAAATTTGTGTTTTGCCAATTCAATGGTTTCTGGACTTATATCCACCGCAGTAATTTTTCCTTTGGTTAAATAACCCGCAAGGAGATTTGAAAGTGTTCCAATACCACAACCAATTTCTAAGACATTCGAACTTCGAGTCAGACCGTTTTGTCTAAGCTTTTCTAGAATAACTAAATGCCTTGGATTAGGCTTTGTTAAACCTTGGTCATCTAAGTCTTTCCAAGTCTTGTTGTAATACTCTTCTATTTCACTTTTAGTAGCCATCTGATAATTTCAACTTTATAAATTTTTTTCTATTTCTTACACCTCGCTTCCACACCATTTCCACCCTCATTTATCCAAATATCTTTAGCGCCTAATTGTTCCAAAGTATTTTTTATTTGAGATGGAGTTCGTAAGTGCTTGTAATAATCTGTGAGCGAATCGTAGGTGTCTAGTTTGCTCCATTCATAGTGGAAATTTCGATCCTGATCTTTGAAAAGATTCATGTATACGATTAGAGGAGAAACTCTATGTAAAAGCCAATTAGCAACTGTGTTGTTTTGTAGTTTCCAATGTAATGGAAAGAAAAAGTCTACCAAGCGATCTACAATTTTTTTTGATTTATTCGGATCAATTTCTTTTAAAATCATACGATAAATCGGACATAAAGTAGAGTAATAACCAATTCGCCATTTGTAATGATCAATAACAAGCAGTCCACCTGGCTTCACTTTCGACCATAAGGCTTTCATTGTTTTTTCTGATGATGGAGTGTGCTGTATTACACCAAGACAGATAACAATGTCAAAACTCTCATCAGCATAGGGCAGTTCATACACGCTGGCTTGTGCAACTTGGTAGTTTGCTGCATCCCCAATATTTTCTTTGTTCGTTTCAACGGCTACGCTTAAATCTATTGAATGTACTAAGCCTTTTCCTTTTACCAAAAGTTCTGTGAAACGACCAGCTCCACAACCAACTTCTAATATTGTTTTGTTTTCTAGACCTTCTATCGGAAATCCTAGACATCGTTCTAATCGGCCCTGAGTGATGTTCGTTTTACTAAAACTATCAAGCTGTGTTTTGGCAAAAGTTTTCCATTGAAGCCCAAATGCTGATGCATAATTGTCTACAGGAACAAATCGTGGAATCCCATTAATAATAGGAAAATATTCATTATCAATATTTTGTAGTTGGTTGCCATGGATTGACAACTCCTTTTTTGACTGAGGGGAAACGTATGAGATCATTTAATGATTACGACTAATATGCGGTAAAATTAGTGTTTTTTCTACTTTAGTTTCCCTCGCTAGATTCTTTATGATAATTTTGTAAATAATGTGTGGATTTGCCGGATTTATTGACTTTAATAAGCGTGAAGATTTAAAAGTCTTGAAAGCAATGGCTGACACACTTGTTCATCGTGGCCCTGATGATAGTGGCTATGAGTTTTTACAAAATGCAAATGCCCATATTGGTTTTGGTTTTCGCCGATTGTCAATTATTGATTTAAGCCCATTAGGTCATCAGCCCATGTACCATGCAGATGGTAAGTTGTTAGTGATGTTGAATGGCGAAATTTACAACTATCAAGAGTTAAGAAAAGAGTTAATAGATTTAGGTCATTTCTTTAAATCTAATTCTGATACTGAAGTTATATTAAACGGTTATAAAGAGTGGGGGATTTCCGTAATAGAAAAATTTATTGGAATGTTTTCTATTGCTTTGTTTGACGATGAGAAAGGAAAAATCTTTTTGGTTCGTGATCGTGCTGGAGTAAAGCCATTGTTTTATTATAAAAATAATGGAGTGTATTTGTTTGCCTCTGAATTGAAGGCATTTCACCAATGTGCATCATTTGAGAAAGAGTTAAATAAAGATGCTCTTGCGCTGTATTTTAAACATGGAAATATTCCTGCACCCTACTGCATTTTTAAGAATACTTACAAAATTAATCCTGGTCATTGGCTGTGTATCGATTTAAATTCAAAAGAAGAAACTTCGAATTGCTATTGGAATGCTTTTGATGCTTACAATCAAGAACCTTCTACGTTAAGTTATGAAGATGCTAAGTTGAAGACAGAAGAACTAATGGAATCTGCTTTTAATTATAGAATGGTTGCCGATGTTCCAGTTGGCGTATTTTTAAGTGGCGGTTATGATAGTACTGCTGTTGCAGCGCTCTTAAGTAAGTCGCAGAAAAAAATAAATACTTATACTATAGGTTTTGAAAATAAGGATTTTGATGAATCGAAGGAAGCGAAGAAAGTAGCGGATCATCTCGGAACGAATCATCACGAATATATTTGTAAAATGAAGGATGCTATGGATATTATTCCATTGTTACCTGATTTGTATGATGAACCTTTCGGAGATTCATCTGCTATTCCAACAACGCTAGTCAGTCGAATTGCTAGACAATATGTGACGGTAGCTCTTTCAGCAGATGCAGGTGATGAATTGTTCGCAGGATATCCACGGCATCAAAAAGGAAGAAATTATCTTGATGCAATAAGTAAGATTCCAACTTTCTTACAAAAAGTTGCTGTAAAACCATCTTCACTGATTTCAAATTTATTTTCTAGTGATTTTGAGAAAGCGGATAAATGGAGTCGGTTGCATGATGTGCTGAGTTCAAAAGATCCACTTGAAGCATTCAATCATTTTAATGAAACATTTAGTACAGCTGAGTTGAATCGATTGCTAATTCATCCTTTTCAAATTCCTAAAACTGTTTTTAATAGGGGATCAGAATTAAATAGCACAATCTCAAATCTTAATAAAATTTTAGCGGTAGAATACAAAACGTATTTAGTTGATGATATTCTACAAAAAGTGGATCGCGCCACTATGTCCGCAAGTCTCGAGGGTAGAGAGCCCTTTTTGGATCATAGATTACTTGAGTTTGTCGCTACCTTGCCTGATGAATATAAACTTTATCAAGGGAAAGGAAAACGCATTCTAAAAGACATAGTCCATCAATATGTTCCTATCGAAATCATGAATCGACCTAAAATGGGTTTTGGTGTTCCTGTGAAAAATTGGTTGAGAATTGAGTTAAAGGATTTATTCTTGGAAGTGATGGATCACGATTTTATTGTTAAACAAAATCTATTTAATCCAGAACTGGTGGAGCGCCTAAAAGATAAATTTTTAGAAGGAAAACTTCATGATACAGAAAGAATTTGGTTTCTTTTTGTTTTTCAATTATGGTATAAAAGATGGATGTGATTAATTTATCTAAATAAAGTAATTGTGTAATTTTTTGTAGTAGTTCCTCCTTTTACTATTAAGAAATAAGTTCCTTCAGTTGCATTTTTACCATCCCAAAAATCATTTTTATTTTTTGAACTAAACATTTCCTTGCCCCAGCGATTGTAGATAGTAAATTCTACAGCATCGCAGTTGTGAAAATCTCTTAAGAAAAGCACATCATTTATTCCATCACTATTCGGACTAAAGGTGTTTGAATAATTAATTTGCGTCTCAAAGATATGCGTCAAATCAAAAACTAGTTGATTTGTATCACTACAATTACTTCCTGGATTTGAAATTACATGAATAATATTTAGCCCATTGGAGTTAAAAGCGAAACTCGGATGGAGTAAAGTAGTACTAATAATGTTATTATATTCCCAAAAACAGGAGTCTGGTGCAACTCCATTCCACGCACAATTTATTTTTTTAGCACAAGTGTCTAATTCTATTGTTGGAAAGAAATGAATGTTGGTATCTAGAACTACAAATTGATTAATAGTGTCGAAGCAGGTTCCATCACTTGCAATTAACTGAACATTGTAAGTGCCATTGCTTGCATATACATGAGAAGGAGAGGAATTTGTATTTGTAGTTCCATCACCAAAACTCCATA
>JANOAX010000201.1:0-15814 GCA_031411335.1 Bacteroidota bacterium | reverse complement strand
GCAGTTCTTGATCCCGTAAATTTACCCTTCGTCTGTGATTCAATATCGGTTTCGCTTGTTGACTCTGCGTCCCTGCAGTCGCATGGTGTGGTTAATGATGTGATTAGCACTGCAGGTACTGGATCATTCTATTTTGGTTCTCTTATGCCCGGAAAACAGTATTATATTGTTGTAAAACACCGCAATTCAATTGAAACTTGGAGTAAAAATCCATTGCTATTCCTAACACCTACCAGTGTATTCGATTTCACGACGCCTTAAATTAATTTCATTTTAATTGTATTGAATAGCAAAGAAGTGTTTACTAAATGCTTCTAATCAGTTATTTGAACTGATCAATAAATCCATGTTGTTTATGAAGGATGTTTCCTAGGTGGAAGCAAAACTTCTCTATTTTTGCAGTTAATAAGTAGATCTATTATAATCGTATAGATCAGTCGATTAATTTATGCGCCTACAAATCCAACTTCCTAAACCAGTCTGGATCACTTTCGGAGTCATTTTCGTGGTGGTAGGCATCATTGGAATTATTCTTCCACTCATGCCCGGCTTGGTGTTTTTTATATTGGCATCGTTTTGTTTTGCAAAAGGATCGCCCAAGATGTTGAGGATGTTATTGTCGCACCCGCAAATTGGTCCGCAAATCATGGATTGGAAAAGAGGGAAAGGAATGCGGTTAAGTACAAAGATTTTGGCCATTGCCATGGTGACCATTAGTTTAACCATTAGCATCTTTTATGTAATTCAAGTAGAATATGTAAAGTGGGTTGTGCTTTTCTCCATGCTCGCTATTGATGGATATATTCTTTCAGTAAAAACCAGAAAAGCTAATCCGCAAATTTTACCTTTGAAATCCAATAAAAAATCTGAAACGAAATCAGCCCATGAAAGCGATAAGAAAATATTCAACTCCCATTAAATCTTTGTTGCGTAGTGTTTCCGATCAAGACTCTGTTCCAGAAGTGTTGACACATGAGGAAGAGTACAACGATAAAAATTTATTAGTGCTGGAGAAAAAGTATGACATGGATGGTGAACTCGAAGAAGTACATTCGTATACATACGATGCTCATGGTCGACTTTTAAATCATCTTCTGGAAATTCCTGAGGATGGAATCTCAGAAAGATTTGTGACAACGCGTAATGCAGATGGTAATCCAACCAAGATTGTAAAATATTATGGCGACGATGAAGGGGAGAAAACAGAATATGTTTACGGAACGAATGCGCAAGTAGTGAAAATTATGCGCAATGATGCCGATGGTGAATTTGAAGCAGAAGAAGATTTGGAGTACGATGATCAGTCGAAGTTGATGGTTCGAAGAATTAAATCATCTCTTGACGGAAATAAATATTATCGTTTTACATACGATGAGAAATCTAATTTGATCAAGGAAGAAGATTTTGATGAGAATGATCAATTGACATCGTATGTTGAAATTGATTATGATGAGGAAGATCGAGAAACTTATGTTTCACGATTTAATGAATCAGGAAAGATGATTTCTCAGTTGCTTACTGAGTACGATGAATTGGGAAGAATTAAACGCAAGATTGCTAAAAGTTCGCATGTACGTATTACTGCATTTGAGTATGACGAACAAGGTCGGGTGATTGAAGAATCTCTTGCCGATCAAAATGATTTTGTGATTTCTCGCACGCGCTTAACCTACGATGACGATGGACGCATTGCAGAAGAAACGATTTATGAAACTGATCTTACTCGCTCAGGAAGGGATACACATCTTTCCAATCGTTTTGAGTACGTTTCTTTGGAGAATTAAACATTGCAATGAGTTATTTGTTGAATCGTTATCATGGCCTATAAAAATTTAAATCAATTTATTCAAGCACTCGAAGAAGCAGGTGAACTGGTTCGCATCAAAGAGTACGTGGATCCTAAATTGGAAATTACAGAAATTACAGATCGCATCTCTAAGGAATATGGTCCTGCCTTGTTGTTTGAGAATACCGGCTATGATTTTCCTGTGCTGATTAATTCCATGGGAACGGAAAGGCGCATGGCGATGGCACTTGGTGTTGATAAACTAGATGATGTAGCAAAGGAAATTGAAGGACTTTT
Organism: Bacteroidota bacterium; assembly: GCA_031411335.1. Classification (GTDB taxonomy): domain Bacteria; phylum Bacteroidota; class Bacteroidia; order AKYH767-A; family OLB10; genus JAJTFW01. The sequence goes on along the minus strand of JANOAX010000201.1, from coordinate 13,731 downwards.
TAAATTGTTGACTGGTCCTAAAAATTCAATGTTGGATAAATTAAAGATGCTTCCCCAACTCGGCGAAATTGCTTCGTGGATGCCAAAGGAAATTAGCGGAAGAGGAGCTTGTCAGGAAGTGGTGATGAAGGATCCGGATATTACAAAGCTTCCTGTGCTTACTTGTTGGCCAGAAGATGGTGGTCCGTTTGTTACTTTGCCCGTGATTCAAACGCGCGATCCACTCACTCAAATTCGGAATGTAGGATTGTATCGTATGCAGGTTTTCGAACCAAAAATGACGGCTATGCATTGGCATCGTCATAAAGTGTCGGCCCGACATTTCAATGAATATAAAAAACTCGGTTTGCGTATGCCCGTCGCCGTTACGATCGGTGGCGATCCTGCGTATACATATTCTGCAACAGCACCACTTCCCGATGGTGTCGATGAATTTATGCTCGCCGGTTTTCTTAGAAAGAAGAAAGTGGAATTAGTGAAATGCATCAGTATTGATATGCATGTTCCTGCCGATGTGGATTTTGTGATCGAAGGTTACCTCGATCCCAATGAAGATTACATCTTAGAAGGGCCTTTCGGTGATCATACGGGCTATTATTCGCTCGCTGATATGTATCCCAAGTTTCATATCACCGCCATTACGCATAAAAAGAATCCCGTGTATTTGTGCACGATTGTGGGCATTCCTCCTCAAGAAGATGCATGGATCGGAAAGGCAACGGAAAGAATTTTCTTAGCACCTATCAAGATGACGATGGTGCCTGAGATTGTGGATATGGTGTTGCCAGTAGAAGGGGTGTTTCATAATTTGGTGATTGTTAAAATCAAAAAAGATTATCCGGGTCAAGCATTAAAAGTAATGAATTCCCTCTGGGGTGCCGGACAAATGATGTTCACTAAAATGTTAGTCATTGTTGATGGTGATGTGAATATCCATGACCAATGGGAAGTCGCAAAATATATTTCTGAAAATGTAGATCCATTAAGAGATATTTCTTACTCACAAGGTCCAACCGATGTGTTGGATCATTCATGTACTACCATGGCTTTTGGTGGGAAGATGGGTGTTGATGCCACCCAAAAACATGTGGAGGAATTGTTGCCAAATAGTCCGAAGGTGAGTATTGATTTGAATGCTCTCAAAAATAGTATGAACGCCATTTCCTCTTGCGTTAAACAATTCCCAGAGTTGAAAGATGTGAATGTGAAATTACTTTCGGCTGGAATTCCCATCGTATTTGTTTCCATCGAAAAAAATAAAAAAGGACATGTAAAAGAAGTTGCCAAAAAACTTTTTGAAGATGCAGCTTTTGCTTCTGTGAAAATGCTCATCTTCTTAGAACATACCATGGACATTTCCGACATTGCCGATGCCGTGTGGCGTTTCTCCAATAACTTCGATCCGCGTCGTGATCATTTTGATTTTCCATCTCAAAACGAAAACGAAGTAAATCATGTAGCTTATGATGGAACACGCAAACTAAAAGAGTTCGACGATTTTCATCGCGACTGGCCTAACATTTTAGTTTCCGATCAAAAAACCATTGAAAGAGTAGATGCCATTTGGGATAAATTAGGACTCGGAAAATTTATTAAATCCCCGTCACTTAAATATTCCCAACAACTCTACAAAGGCGGCGCGGTAGCGGAGTAGGTATCTAGTTTCAATTAGTGTTTTTCGGTTTGATAGTACGAAAGTTTTAACACGAGGGCACTAGAGGACACTGGAGTGCACAAAAGATTCTAATTTGCTATCGCAAAGCCAATTCAACCCAGAAGTACAGTGCGTTGCACAGACTTCTGTGCGAAGCCTCGCGACATCAATACACTAATTTACCCCAGAAGTACAGTGCGTTGCACAGACTTTTGGGCGAAGCCTCGCGACACCAATCCGCCAATCCACCCCAGAAGTACAGTGCGTTGCACAGACTTCTGGGCGAAGCCTCGCTACACCAATCCACCAATTCACCCCAGAAGTACAGTGCGTTGCATAGACTTCTGGGCGAAGCCTCGCAACACCAATCCACCAATTCACCCCAGAAGTACAGTGCGTTGCACAGACTTCTGGGCGAAGCCTCGCAACACCAATCCACCAATTCACCAATTCACCAATTCACCAATTGTCACGGAAGGCTCAACCACGTTTGTATCGGATAATGGTCACTCAACTTCACTTCTTTCGTATGAAAAGAGTAAGTCTTAAAATGAGAGCTGTGCAAAATATAATCGATACGGAATTTAATAGGCAAACTAAAATAGGTGCTTCCAAATCCTTCTCCTTTTTCTGTAAAAGAATCTTTTAAATCTTTTCTTATAGTTTGATAGGGATAAGAATACGGTGTATCATTAAAATCTCCACAAACTAAAACAGGGTAGGGGCATTGTTGAATATGTGCTCTTAAAATATCAGCTTGTTCACTTCTTAGAATAACAGCTTTGCGTATACGTCTTAAGATGCTTTTTGTATTTTTTAATTTTTTGTCGTTCACAATGCTATCGGTATGCTCAATAAAATCATACTCGTTTTTTTTGAAATGATTCGATTGCAAATGTGTATTGTAAACGCGAACGGTGTCTTTGTTGATGACTAAGTCAGAGTACAAACAAAAATTGGATTTCCCTTCTGTAAAGAACAAAGTGCCTTCGTTGATAATCGGATATTTTGTAAATGTAGCTATCCCCCAATGTTGTGATTTGCGTAAGGTGATGGAATACTTAATGGAACTGTGTGGTAACTTTAATAAATCTCTTAACGCTTGGTTGTTTTGAAAGTCTCCATCATCGCTATGAAAATATTCCTGAATGCATAAAATGTCAGGATGCTCCCCTTCTAAATAATCAAAGATTTTTTTTCTGGTTTTTAAATTCCCTGTCCAGTTGTATAGATCAAAAAGTCGAACATTATACGAAAGAACTTTGAATGAATTTTTTGGTGGTTTTACATCGAACTTCGCAATGGCTGGTTGATAAAGCATGGTGCATTTATCATAACCAATTAAAATAATGGCTGCTGATAAAACAATGAGTCGATGACGACGTAATCCCCAATAAATCAAAAAGCAAATATTGATGAGTAGAAATAGCGGATATAAGTTTGCCATTATTCCAACAGGCCAAAAAACGACTGGATTAATGGATGACGATTCTTGTGTGATGAGCAGTATGATCGCGACCAAAACATTTAGAAAGAAAAGAATTCTCCCCGATCGGTTGATCTTCACCACACTTTCAGGTTTATTCAATTGACTCATTGTTCAATATTGTTGGCATAAAGTACGTTAAAATTTTTCAGAAGTTTCTTTCTTCATTCGACTACCTTTGCACAAATGAATTCCCTAAAATTAGGCTTCTCTCCTTGTCCAAATGATACTTTTATTTTTGATGCATTGTTGCATCAACGTTTTCCTTTTCCCTATAAAGTAGAAGCAAATTTGTTTGATGTTGAAAAATTGAATCGCTTGGCCTTGTCTGCTGAATTGGAAATTAGTAAGTTGAGTTTGGCGGCTTATGCATCGGTTTCTGATAAATACCAAATCTTAAGTTCAGGAGCCGCTTTGGGTCGAAATTGCGGCCCCTTGTTAATCTCAAAGAGCACTATCGATTTGCAAAACATGGACTCCCTAAAAGTAGCTATCCCGGGAAAGTATACCACTGCCAATTTGTTGTTGAGCATCTTTTTTCCTCAGTTAACGAACAAGATGGAAGTCGTTTTTTCGGATATTGAAGAGGGTGTGCTAAACGGTGATTTCGACCTCGGACTCATTATCCATGAAAGTCGATTTACTTACGCTGAAAAGGGTTTGCAGAAGGTGGCTGATTTGGGCGAATGTTGGGAAACCAAATTTTCAAAACCTATTCCCTTGGGTTGCATTGCAATACGTAGAGATTTGCCCCAAGAGGTAAAGGAATCCATCCAAAGAGGAATTGCCGATAGCGTAAAATGGGCCTTTGAACATCCCCAGGATTCCAGAGATTATATTCAAAAGAATGCACAAGAATTGTCACGCGAAGTTCAAGAAAAGCATATTGAACTTTATGTGAATCAATTTTCAATAGATTTGGGCGCTGAAGGAAGGGAAGCAATTCATCTTTTGTTGAGTTATGGACATCAAGTAAATTTGCTCCCCCAATGTGTAGAACCCATTTTCATTAACGAAAAAGTATAGTATAAGATGATAGTAGTAACTGGCGCCGCCGGATTTATTGGAAGTTGTTTGGTGAGTCGATTGAATCAGGATGGATTTTCTGATGTGGTAATCGTGGATGATTTCAGTCATCCGGAAAAACAAAAGAATTTGGTTGGAAAGAAGTTTAAAAATGAAATTCATCGCGATGTATTTCCTGAATGGCTGCTCAAAAATAGTAAGGATGTAAAATTTGTTTTTCACATCGGTGCCCGAACGGATACCACCGAGTTCGATGTGGAAATTTTCGATCGCTTGAATGTGCATTATTCACAAACCCTTTGGAATATTTGTGCGGATGCAGCCATCCCATTCGTGTATGCAAGTTCTGCTGCAACGTATGGTGAAGGTGAATTTGGTTACGATGACGATCATTCCATCTTCCCAAAATTGCAACCCCTAAATCCGTATGGATGGTCGAAACAACAGTTCGATTTATGGGTGTTGAAGCAGGAGAAACATCCTCCCTTTTGGGCAGGATTGAAATTTTTTAATGTATACGGTCCTAACGAATTTCATAAAGCTCGAATGGCATCGGTTATTTTTCATGCATTCAATCAAATAAATAAATCAGGTGAAGTGAAGTTGTTTCGCTCGCATCGTCCCGAATATAAAGATGGTTGGCAACTGCGCGATTTTGTGTATGTAAAGGATGTAGTGGAAGTATGTTTGTTTTTGATGAATGAAAAAGTGGAATCATCTATTTTTAATTTGGGTACTGGAACCGCTCGCTCATTTTATGATTTGGCAGACGCTACATTCAAAGCATTGAACAAAGAAACAAAGATTGAATTCATCGATATTCCTGCCGACATTCGCGATAAATACCAGTATTTCACTGAGGCGAATATGCAAAAGTTAATTACTGCTGGATATAGTAAACCATTCACTTCTTTGGAAGATGGAGTTACCGATTATGTGAAAAATTATCTTACAAACCATCTTTATTTTTGATTGAATGAAGGTAGCGTTAAAGAAGTTATTTCAATCTAAAATTTTTAGATATTTTGTTTCTGCCGGACTCGCAACATGGGTAGATATCTGCGTTTATTTTCTAGCCTATAATTATATTTATAAAAAATTAGATTTTGATTTATTCGGACTGTATGTCGTATCGGCTCCTTCTGCTTCTTTGCTGTTGAGTTATACCGTCGGACTCCTTACCAACTTCACCATCACAAAAATGTTAGTGTTTAAAGAATCGGAGCTGGCTACCTACAAACAATTGTTTCGATATGTGTTAGTCGCTATTTTCGTCTTGGCACTAAATTATATCATGATGCGTTTCTTGATTCGTCAGTTGGATTGGTTTCCAACGATTGCTCGAGCCGTTTCCGCCATTTCCATCGGCGCTTTGAGCTTCGTCATTCATAAATCTTTTTCTTTTAAGACAAATGCCAAACCTTAATCTCAATCTTAATCATCTCGGATAAAAGTTTTATCAATTAGAAGAAACTGTCATTTACCACGGAGAACATAAAGATTTACAAGGAGTTTCACGGAGAAATTATATAATAAAATTGCTAACTATTCCATTAAAAAAAATTGTGACCTCTGTGAATACCGCTGTGACCTTTGTGTAGCGCAGCCTTAGCGCCTCTGCGACTTTGCGAGAAACTTTAGCGTAGAGCTTCTGCGAGAAAATTTAGCGACGTTAAAGCTGCGATTTCAACTCCACCAAAAATCCTCTTAAATGAGTAAGCGTAGTTTTTATTTCCAACTCTCTCTCCAACTTACCTTGTTTGTTTTCAATAATTTTCTTTGCTCCATCTAAAGTGAATCCGCGCTCCTTCACTAAACTAAATATTAACCGAATATTCTCCACATCCGCAGCAGTGAAAAGTCGATTTCCTTTTTTGTTTTTCTTGGGTTTTAAGACCTCAAATTCCTTCTCCCAAAAACGAATAAGCGATGTGTTTACCGAAAACATCTGTGCCACTTCTCCAATTGGATAATAAAGTTTTTCAGGCTCTTTGTCGAAATCGATGATGGGTGACATGGCAGATTTTTTTATTAGATGTTTTTTAAATTAATCGAAAGACTGATTGGATTGTGAAGCCAACTCTCGCACTTTATCGTATTCCTCCGCAGTGAGATCGTTAAAGAAGAAGTTGATCGGATTAATTTTTTGTCCGTTCTTTATCACTTCGTAATGCACATGCGGACCTGTTGAAGATCCCGTGTTTCCAACGTATCCAATGATATCGCCGCGTTTCACTTTTTGTCCAGGACGTACTGCCACCTTACTCATGTGACCATACAACGTTGAATATCCAATGCCATGGTTGATGGTTACATTATTCCCATAGCCCCGACCGTTATATTCCACTTTTGAAATCGTTCCATTTCCCGTAGCATAAATTTCTGTGCCGATGGGTGCTGAGAAATCAATGCCAGTATGCATCATATACGTTTTGTAGATGGGATGAATCCGACTACCAAACCCAGAAGCTAAGCGAGCAATTCCACTTTTTGTTACGGGTTGAATCGCAGGAATGGATGCTAATAGTTCACTTTTCTTTTTTACTAATTCAAAAACTTCGTCATACGATTTACTCTGAATATAAAGCTGGCGATATAATTTATCCATCGTCCGCGATGTATTCACCATCAATTCTGCATTATTGAAGTTTTCTAAATCCTTGTATCTATTCACACCACCTGATCCCGCTTCTCTCACTTCGCTCGGAATGGGTTCTGCCTCAAAAATGACGCGATACACTTGATCGTCTCGTTTTTGTAGATCCTCCAAAACCGCAGATGCTAAGTCCATTCGTTGCTGCAATAATTCATATTGTAAGCTCATCCCGCTCAATTCCCGCTTCAATTGTTTCTCCTTTGGTGAGTCGAGAAAGGAATAGGCCAGCAATAATACAATCGACCCAAAAACGGCAGCCGTTGAAAGCCAGCCAAATACCCTGAAAAACTTTTTACGAAAGCTTACTACAACCCGCTCGAACTTCAAGGAATCGGTGTTGAAATAATACTTCGTCTTGGCCATGGGATTTATTTAACTTTGCGGGTCTTTACAAAAATAATAGAATTCTCTTAGTTAGCCCATAGTATGATGACATCTTCACAAATTCGTCAAGCATTTCTCGATTTCTTTGCGTCCAAAGGACATACCATCGTTGCTTCTGCACCCATCGTGGTCAAGAACGATCCAACCCTCATGTTTACCAATGCAGGGATGAACCAGTTTAAGGATATTTTCCTCGGCAATGAACCTCCTAAAGCCAAACGTATTGCCAATACTCAAAAGTGTTTGCGTGTGAGTGGAAAGCATAACGACCTCGAGGAAGTGGGTGTAGATACTTACCATCATACCATGTTTGAGATGCTGGGCAATTGGTCGTTTGGCGATTATTTTAAGGAAGATGCCATCGAATGGGCATGGGAGTTATTAACGAAAGTCTATGGTTTGCCGAAGGATCGTCTCTATGTAACCGTTTTTGAAGGCGATGCAAAAGAGAATCTAGCATTTGATCAAGAAGCATTTGATTTTTGGAAGAAGTGGATTCCCGAAGATCGCATCTTAAGAGGAAATAAGAAGGATAATTTCTGGGAGATGGGCGAAACCGGCCCATGTGGACCTTGCTCCGAAATTCATGTGGATTTGCGCAGTGAAGAAGAAAGAAAAAAAGTTGATGGAAAACAACTCGTGAATGAAAGTCATCCGCAAGTGATCGAGATTTGGAATAATGTATTCATGGAATTTAATCGCAAGTCGGATGGATCCCTTGAACCACTTCCTGCTAAACACGTGGATACTGGCATGGGCTTCGAACGTTTGTGTATGGCCATGCAAGGCAAAATTTCGAATTATGATACGGATGTGTTTACACCGAGCATTCAATTTATTGAGGAAACAAGCGGAATTAAATACGGTGCTGCGGAGAAAACAGATATCGCGATGCGTGTGATTGCAGATCATATTCGTGCCATCAGTTTTGCCATTGCCGATGGACAACTCCCCTCTAATAATAAAGCCGGTTATGTAATTCGTCGAATTTTACGTCGCGCCTTGCGTTATAATTTTACGTTTTTAAATATTAAAGATCCTTTCATGTACAAATTGCTAAAAGTAATTTCCAAGCAATTTGAAAATGTATTTCCTGAATTGCATGCACAAGAAGATTTTGTGGCAAGAGTAATTCAAGAGGAAGAAATTTCTTTTTTGAGAACACTCGATACTGGTATTAAAAAGTTTGAAGCACTTAACACAAAAAAAATTGCGGGTGATTTTGCTTTCGAATTGTACGATACTTACGGCTTCCCCATCGACCTTACTGAACTCATGGCGCGTGAGAATAAGATGGAAGTGGACATGGATGGATTCAACGCTTGCATGGAAGAGCAAAAAAATCGTTCGAGAAAAGCAACCGCTACCAGCGCCGATGACTGGACCATCGTTCGTGATGAAGACGCTGTGGAGTTTGTAGGATATGATTTTCTAGAGTGTGAAGCAGAAATTTTGCGCTACCGTAAAGTGAAGAAAGGAAATAAAGAACAGTATCAAATCGTATTAAATCGTACTCCGTTTTATGCAGAGAGCGGTGGACAAGTGGGCGATACTGGATTTTTGCAATCGGCAGAAAGTAAAATCATCATTACCGATACACAAAAGGAAAATAATTTAATCATTCATTTTGCGGATAAAATTCCATCCGATATCAATGCAATATTTAAAGCAGTTGTCGACTATAATCGACGCGCGTTAATCACAAAAAATCACAGCGCAACTCATTTGATGCATGCTGCACTTCGTAATGTATTGGGAACGCACGTAGCTCAAAAAGGTTCCATGGTGAATGAGCATACTACGCGTTTCGACTTTTCACATTTTGCAAAAATGTCGGAGGAGGAAATTAATTCCATCGAGCAAATCGTCAATAAAAAGATCCGTGAAAATATTGCCTTGAACGAACAACGCAATGTGCCCATTAAGCAAGCGCAAGAAACAGGTGCCATGGCATTGTTTGGTGAAAAGTATGGCGACTTTGTTCGTGTCATTACATTCGATAAAAATTTCTCTGTCGAACTTTGTGGTGGAACGCATGTGAAAGCAAGTGGTGAAATTGGATTGTTTAAAATCACGGGCGAGTCGGCAGTAGCTGCTGGGGTTCGTCGTATTGAAGCCATCACTGCAGACGGTGCAGAGCAGTTCATCAATGATCAATTGGAAGCCTTGCAAAAAATCAAAGAAATCGTTAATCATCCGGGCGATATTGTAAAAGGTGTAACATCATTGGTAGAAGCGAATGAGTCGTTGAAAAAACAATTAGCTCAGTTCCAAAACGAGAAAGCACAAACTGTAAAAGCCGATTTATTAACGAAGATAAAATCACACGATGGCATCAATCGCATTATTGCACAAGTGGATTTGGATGCGGAATCTATCAAAAATATTTCATACGAATTAAAAAATCAACTCAACGATTTATACTGTTTCCTCTGTGCGAACGTGGATGGCAAACCGCATTTATCATTGATGCTTTCCGATTCATTAGTGAGTGAAAAAGGCCTCAATGCCATGGCCATCATCCGCAACCTCGCCAAAGAAATTCAAGGCGGCGGCGGCGGACAACCATTTTATGCAACAGCTGGCGGGAAGAATCCCGAAGGTCTCACGAAAGCATTGCATCTAGCAACTACGATAATTTGATCGCGCTATAATGCATGATTAATTTGAAAATGGATTAATTTGAAAATTTGAAAATTGGCATAGCTACAAGTTATTTTGATAGCGAGGCTTCGCTATGGATCTATTAATGGAATGTTGAGTCCTATTCTCAACGATCAGTAAATCCGCGTAAATCCTAAAAAATCCGCGTCATCAGCGCCTGCCTGCTGCAGGCAGGTTCCATTTGATCATCGTCCCATCGAAAACCCTATTGGATGTGACGATTTCTATTTAGAAAGCACAACCATTTTCATCGCGAGGCTTCGCGATCAAATTGGTACATAGCGAAGCCTCGCTATCAAATTAACCCAAAGCGCAGCCTCATTTTCAAATTTTCAAATCAACGCATTTTCAAATTCCCTATATTCGTCATTCCAACTTAACCTCTATGAGCAAAAAACATCCTTCAGGATTACCTTACCTCTTCCTTTCAGAAATGTGGGAACGATTCGGTTATTATTTAATGATCGGAATATTTACACTCTATCTCAAAGATGTAAAAGAAGGTTTTGCAATGACCGAAGCAGAAGCTTCTGATTTATATGGAACCTTCATTGCCTTAGTATTTTTAACACCCTTTCTAGGCGGACTCATCGCCGATCGCTATTGGGGCTATACAAAAGCAATTGTAATTGGTGGGGTGATGATGGGCTTTGGATATTGCCTGATGGGTATTCATAATCTCACCGCTCTTTATGCAGGAATGACACTCGTGATTTTCGGGAATGGTTTCTTTAAACCAAATATTAGCACGCTCTTAGGAAATATTTATTCAACGGATGAATATCGTCATCGAAAGGATGAAGGATATAATATTTTTTACATGGGAATTAATATTGGTGCTTTCATCTGTAACTTCTTTGGTGCTGCTTTGCAAATTATGTTGGGCTGGGGCTGGGCCTTTATGGCGGCTGGAGTCGGTATGTTTATCGGCTTGATTGTTTTCCTTTCCGGAAGAAAGCATTACGCTGGGTTCGAAGAGAAAAAAGGAGTGCATAAAGACGACATGCCCATGTCGAAAATTGGAGCCGTAATTTTATTGCCGGCAATTGTTTTTGGTATTATTGGGTGGTTGATCCCCGATAATATTTTTGGAAGCGATAGTACCGATGCTTTTATCTTGAGTTGCTTGCCGGTACTTTATTTTTATGGAAACTTATATGTTACGGCAAAGAAAGAAGAGAAAGGTCCTATTGGAGCTATGCTCGCCATCTTTGCAGTCGTGATTTTATTTTGGGCCGTGTTCAAGCAGAATGGATCCGCGTTGAATACTTGGGCAGATCGTTATACGGATCGCACCCTCAACGGGACTACTGAAGAAGTTTTTGGAGCGCTAAAACAGTCCAAAGAAATTACATACTTGAAAGATACAGTACCTGTGTACGATGAATATTTCCGTTTACAAAAAGTAGACGGACAAGTGAAAGAAGAAGTAAATTATCCTATTTATTTTCGGAATGAGCATCAATCAAATCTTCCGAAAGAAGGCGAGAGTATAAGTGTTTGGGCAACGAATCTCAGTCAATCTATAAATCCAGGTTGGGTGATTTTATTAACTCCACTAATCGTAGCCTTCTTCACATGGCTACGTGGTAAGAAAAAAGAACCTTCTACACCGGCCAAAATTGCTTATGGATTATTCATCTCTGCACTTTCTGCATTGGTCATGGTGGCTGCTGCTAAAGCCGGAAGTAACGGCGCAGAGAAAGTAAGTGTATGGTGGCTCATTGGATGTTATGGAGTCATTACCATTGGCGAATTGTTTTTAAGTCCGATGGGCTTGAGTTTAGTTTCAAAGCTGAGTCCACCCCGTATCACAGCACTCATGATGGGCGGATGGTTCCTAAGTACATCCATTGGAAATAAACTCAGTGGTGTATTAGCCAGCTTGTGGGATAAATACGAGATGAAAACCGATTTCTTTTTATTCAATTGTTTTCTCTTGTTAATAGCAACTGCCATCGCTTTCTCCATGTTGAAATGGTTGAATCGAGTGTTTAAGGCAAATACTTAGAAGAAATATTTTTTATTCTAAATAACACCATTTAAATATAATAGGTAGTACAATTATTTAAACATAAACGGAAGCATATCTCGATCAATAAATTTCAATTTAAGGTAATATTGTTAGGTAAAGTGCGGAGGTCGTCCAGGCAACAGCGCGAACCGATTTTTGCTGAACCGATGAAGAAAAGAGATAGCACAAAAGATTGTTCAGTGGTTGCGAAAGATCGTAGAAAGCAGAAACCGCAAAAATTGGTTGGTGTTGGGTGGCGTGCTTTCTTTGGTTATACCGACTCTACATAATTGGATTTTCATGCATAAAGTTCATTCAATGTAAGTCGGTATGATAAAAGAAATTGTCGGATAATCTTAATTACATTTGATATCACTTTCTTTTCACGTAAAAGAAAGTAACAAGTTAAATGAGACTGAAATCTGAATTAAAAAACTAAAATTTATATGACAGATAATCCGTGAACTAGATCCTTATTTGTGAATTTATAATTTGATTCAAGTTGGTGGACTAATTATTTGGACGTATAACATTTATAATGGTATAAGCAATGGGTTATGCATTGTACTGCGAAGGTTTTATTTTATAAGTATAATCATTAATGTAATTGAGATCTGTAATAATTTATATTTCTATTAAATGACCGAAGCAGTAATTTTTTTTAACGATTATTCTTTTTCGACATTACTTGCGTTAATTGCATTAGCATTTACCGCCGGTTTCATCGACTCCATAGTTGGGGGCGGCGGGTTTATTCAACTTCCTGCATTGCTTGTTAATTTTCCAAATACCGATTTACCCACCTTGATGGGAACAAATAAAATTGCTGGATTTTCGGGCACTTCGGTGGCGGCATATCAATATGCGAAAAGAATAAAATTCAATTATAAACTTTTATTTTTCATTTCATTTTTCACCTTGATCTTTTCCTATTTAGGAGCGAAAACGGTAAGTTATATTCATTCCGAATCATTAAAGCCAATCATCTTAGTCATCTTGATTGTGATGGCCATTTATACATTCATCAAGAAAGATTTAGGATTAATTCGCAAAGCAGAATTATCGCCCAACAAGCAAATGTTATTTGGAGCGGTGATGGGATCCTTTGTGGGTTTTTATGATGGATTCTTTGGTCCGGGGGCGGGAAATTTTTTAGTGTTGGGATTTGTTTTGTTATTCGGATTTGAATTTTTAGCGGCTTCGGCGTATTCAAAATTCATTAATTGCGTATCGAATATTGGAGCACTTTATGTGTTTATTTTACAAGGGAATTATTTGCTTGAAATTGCCTTGTTGATGGCTGCATGCAACGTGGCAGGAAGCTTACTAGGAACTCGTCTGGCATTCAAGAAAGGCAATGGATTCGTCAGGATTTTATTTTTAGTAATCGTCAGCTTGCTTATCCTTCGCTACGCCTATGATATTTTCTGGAAAAGCGCCTAAAAAACGGTCATTTTTATGTGTTAATATTAAATTATCTACCGAGCTACAGAATAGCTTGCATCGTATTGAATTTTCCTTACTTTTATAGTAAATTCTTCAAAATGAGAAACATTTGTAAAGTCACCTTTCTACTCTTATTTCTTTTTAAGTCCTCCTTTTCCCAAGAAATCGAATGGCAGAAAACAATTGGGGGTAGCCTTGCTGACGGACTTGTTTCTATTCAGCAAACAACTGATGGGGGTTATATTTTAGGAGGAATTTCTATCTCGAATATCTCAGGAGATAAAACAGAAAATAGTAAGGGTTTTGAAGATTATTGGATTGTTAAAATCGATTCATTAGGAAATATACAATGGCAAAATACGATAGGTGGAAGTGCATTTGATTATATATCTTCAGTTGAC
>JANOAX010000200.1:0-13441 GCA_031411335.1 Bacteroidota bacterium | reverse complement strand
AATGGTGATCTGTTTGCTGCAGGTGCATTTGATAGTACGGGAAATGTTCCTTTAAGAGCACCAATTGCAAAGTGGGATGGTTCGAGTTGGGTTTCTGTTGACACAGTAAGTCATTTTGATGATAAAATATTTTCCCCTAATTACTTTCCTGATATTCAAGATTTATGTATTCATAATGGAGTATTGTATTTGAGTGGGAATTTTATCGCTTGGCCCAATACTTTAAACCCATATGGTTGTTCGGATTTTGCTAAATACAATGGATCGTTTATTGAAAAGGTTCTATTTATATACTATGAGGTAAATTGTTCTTCTTGTAATATTGAATCATTTAAAGGGAACTTGTATATGGCCAAGAATGCTGGTGCTAGAGATACTTGCGTTGGGGTCCCTTCTTCAATCGTAACTGGTTTATTAGAATTAGACACTTTATGCTGGACATTTAAGCCGGTTGGTCAATGGCCAAATACTGATCTAAATGGAATGCTCGCAACAGATTCAATGCTATATATAGGTCTAAATTACCCAAGCACAACTTTCGGAAATTATTTTACTGGGTATGATGGTGCGAATTATCACAATATTGGAGGTGGGTTAAACGGACCCGTTGGATATGTTCATACATACAAAGGAAAAATACTAATCTCGGGTGCTTTTTCTGCTGATTATAGCAATACTATAAGTTTGTCAAATTTCGCACTTTTAGATGGACAAAATTGGCAACCAATTGGAAGTACATGTAATTTAAATTATGGACTCGATTATGTTTCAGTATTAGATTCCTTCATTTTTGCATCTGGTTTTTTCGACTCTTGTGGTGTTAATCCTGTTGGTTTCATGGCAACTTTCCCTAGTTCAATTACTACTAGTATTAATGAAGTAAATGTTGATCCAATTAACCCAAAAGTGATTATTGAAAATGGGTATTTAAATGTGGAATTTGAGGCTTTAGAATATTCTAAAAAAGCAAAACTCAATTTGTATGATTCGATGGGAAGACTAATTACCAGAAATAGTTGCTGTACTATAAATTTGAATACATACAATCTTTCCAATGGTATTTATTTACTGGAAATTATAGTCCCAGAAGAAAATTTCAAGAGAGGAGTTAAATTTTCAATAATGAATTAGCCCTAATTTTATTTGCTAAGAGTAATTGTTGGTGGATATTGTTTGTTGAGCGTTATTGGATTTTAGCTGCATGCTTCAAGCTGCAAGCTACAAAAGAGATTTTTTTTTCGAAAAGTATTTTTTTAGAATGAAATCACGGTTTGCTGGTATTTTCACCAAATTTTATTGATAAAGTTGACAAATTCAATTAAAATAATTTGTACATTTACAGTATGGATCTGCTCTGAATAGAAATTCTCAACCCAAAAGCCAGCCAACTATTGAATGATTTGGCGGACTTGAAACTCATTTCAATTAAGAAAGAAAAGTCAACTGATTTTTACAAGTTCTTGAATAAGTTAAGAACTAAATCAAAAGGAAAAATCTCATTAGAGGATATTTCAAAAGAAGTTGAAGTGGTTAGAAATAAAAGATATGCCGGCAAGTCAACAAAGAATCGTAATTGATACTAATATTTTTATTAGTTTTCTGATCAATAGTGATTTTTCTAAACTCGACAAAATCATCATTGAAGGGAATGCACTAGAGATACGAGATAGCACAAGAGCATAAGCAAAGGAAATATTCATATTGCAAGTTGCGAAGTCTACCAATAAGATTCCATCCACGAAGTCTCGCGACATAGTTAAGAAACAGAAGCTCAAAGCACCTACAAAGAGCGATATACTCAAATTTTACCAATTATATATTCACCTGGTGTAGTATTGTATTTAAGAATATTTCGAATTTTCACTACCTTTGAGTTAATAATATTGACTATGATACAACGAGTTTATTTGGACACTTCTGTAATTGGCGGCTACCTTGACAAGGAATTTCAAGAGTGGAGCAGGAAACTCTTTGACGAATTCAAGACAGGGAAAAAGATTGCTGTTATATCTGATGTTACACTTAACGAAATTGAAAACGCAAGAAAGGAAGTTCGTGATTTACTAAAACTTATTCCTGAGAAGAGCAAAGAATATGTTCTTAATGATGAAGAAGCGGAAGCGCTAGCAAAAGCATACTTGAAAGAAGGAGCAATCACAAGAAAATTTTATGAGGACGCCCTGCATATTGCTTTGGCGACTATAAACAAAGTTGATGTTTTGGTAAGTTGGAATTTCAAGCACATTGTAAATCTTGACAGAATAAAAAAATATAACGGTGTTAACCTTAAACATGGTTATATAATTTTAGAAATCAGAAATCCGAGAGAAGTTTTAAACGAAAAATAAAATGAAAAAAGAATTTGATGCAGTTCAATTACAGCGTGACATTCGAGAAAAATTGGGCAAAGAATATGAAAATGACCCGAAGTTACGAAGTAAACGCTTGGCAGCTATTCGTAAAAAATATGGACTCACTGTAAAATCTAAACAGTATGTCAGCCGCTAACTACAATAATAACTAAGTAAACATTTATTTGGAAATGATTATTTTTAGGGGTCAATAAAGTAGAACTCTCTTCTTTAAACGATGGAGTTTCTATTGTGAGACTAAGTACGATGAGGGAAGTGCTCACGGGTAGGTTTGTAAAATTGTAGTTTTTTTCTGCAGGGATTTTTTGGTGAATAATGTTTTTAGTATTTAATTGTGATGAGCTTCTAGCTGCTAGATATTTATCGTGGTATAGAAATTACAACATTGGTAAAAGCTTTTTTTAACCTGCCTGCTGCAGGCAGGCACAAGAGGTCACAAAAGTTCACAAGAGAATTCAAGCAAATACATTAGTGCATTAAGTGACCTTTTTTGTTTGTTACGAATCTTCGCGATTAGATTAAAGATTAATCAATGAAAACATCAGGCTCGACATGAAGTCAGATTGTTTCCACCAAAAAGTTTTAGCCTCTCCCCCTAGCCCCCTCTCCAAAGGAGATGGGGAAATATTATTAATTTTTAGATGCACACTTTTTATTAAAAATCGATTTGGCCATTTAAGGTGAAAAAAAAATGTTTTCTTTTGAAAAAATGCCAAACATAGAATGTATTTATCATTTTCTCTTATTAAAGATAAATATATTTAATTTGGAGCCCCTCTCCCTTGGAGAGGGGTTGGGGAGAGGCTTGAATTTTATGCAGATCTAATTTTAAACAAAGAGCGATAATAATTAAAAACTCCGAATGTTGGATGGGCATTGATTCTTTTTCTATAATTATGTCATCCCTTCGGGATTTATTCACCAGAAATAGTTTTATCATTAGCCTTCCCAAACGCCCATCTCAAGAAATCAGGAAAAACTTGAGCCCAGGTTTCTTCGTTATGCTTCCCTCCTGCTACTTCAACGTATTCAATGTCTTTTCCATTTTCAAAACCCAGCAATTCTAATTCGCTGATGACATCCATCGTATCATGGATTGAATCAATAATGCCAGAATTATTTCTATCCGATAACTCATCATCGGTTCCGGTTTGAAACCAAAACTGCTGATTGCTTTTAGAATCTGTTGTGCGAATTAATTTATGGAGGATGCGATCGGTATTGTCATCATACCCTTTGCTATACGCTTTACTTCGCCACCAAAACGAACCCGAGAAAACGCCGGCTTTATGAAACACCTGCGGATAATTCCAAACAATATCGAAAGCCGATAATCCACCTAAAGAAAATCCGGCAAACACATTTCCTTCTTGCTCGGCTTGTACTCTAAAGTTTTTGCGAATCAAGGGCAACAATTCATTTACAATAAAACGAGAATAGTTGGCTGCTTTATCACCACGGTTTTTATAATCGGGGAATCCAGAAACGCCGTACTCGTTCATTCTATTCTTTGCATGAATACCTACTACAATGATGGGCGGAATGGAATTGGATAAATATAAATCGGTGAGCGCTTCCTTAACTTTAATTTGATGTAAGCTTTGCCCATCGTTCATCAAAAGCAATGGAAAAGTATGAAGGGGTGTTTCGTTGTACCAAGGAGGTAGCACTACTTCTATTTTAATATATCTTTTTAAGGCTGCCGAATAAAAATCTTCCATAAAAACAGAAGAGACACTTTGCTTGTCCTCTTCTACTTTCTTTTTCACTTTATTTTTTGGATCCTTCGACAAGAGTTTCAAGAGTGTTAGCACGGGTCAAAATTAACATTCTAGCTCAGCAAAATCCATTCACATAAAAAAAATATTAATATTTTGCAACAATGCATTGTGGAAAGAGTTGACTCTAACGATTCACCGTTTGAAACTGCAATTCCCCTCTTTCAATTTGTTGTACGATGGATTCAATTAAGGCATCTTCACCCTGAGCATCGTATTCTGATTTTAGATTCGAGCCGAAAAGTCGAGAAAGTCCCTGCCAAAAAAAGGCTTGTAATGAACCCCGCAACTCTTTTACTAATGAATACGAGGTAGAACCCGTTTCACGATCGATGAGTTTGATCAAGATGCGACCTTGGGTGACCGTTAACTTTTTCAAATCTCTTTCAAACTGATTTTTCAATTCTTTCTCTAACTTCTTGATGAATTTCTTTTTATTTCTATCTCCAGAAATATTCGCAACGCTATCATTTATAAATTTAAGTTGTGTGGCTGCCAATCGAGCGTAGGGATAAGCTCTTAAAACATCTCTCCTCAATTTTAAATAGGCTTTCATGTTTGCCGCTGCCATGGGCGATAAACTTGCAAAAACTTCAGCAGGAGCTAAATTGATGAGCGGGATGGTATCACCATTCACCACGTTCGCCAACACCTTATATCGACCATCAGGTGTTTTTATTTGCGCTTCGCAGTGAATCGAGATCAGGAAAAAAGGAATAAGAAATAAGGTATATCTCATGGTTTTTCGTCCATCCTAATTGCGTGCCAAACTACGACCTGTTCAATTTCCAGGCTGAGCCCATTCTTTTATTTGTAGCATCAACGGCAATTTGAGTAGAGTTATTTCCTTCGTTCTGTAAAAAGTAGGCTACCACGGCTGCGGCTTCTGCTTCTGCTTCATTAATGGTTGCGGCTAACTTTTCAGGGGTAAAGAAATGCTTGACAAAATGCGTATCGAAGTTACCACTCACGAAGGCTTCATGTTGCATCACAAATCTTCCGAAAGGCAAAGTGGTTTCACAACCAACTATGATGTACTCATCGATGGCACGAATCATTCGTTGAATGCTTTGTTCACGATTTTCTCCCCATGTAATTAACTTAGCAATCATGGGATCATAATAAATCGGAATGTCCATTCCTTCTTCAAACCCATCATCTACACGCACACCAGGACCTTGTGGTCGGACATAACGCACCAACTTTCCTATATCAGGAAGAAAATCGTTGCATGGATCTTCGGCATACACGCGAACTTCCATGGCATGACCATTAATTTTTAAATCTTCTTGTTTAAAAGAAAGTGGTTTTCCTTCCGCAATCAAGATCTGCTCTTTTACTAAATCAACACCCGTGATCATTTCAGTTACAGGATGTTCTACTTGCAAACGAGTGTTCATCTCTAAAAAATAAAAATTCAATTTTTCGTCCATTAAAAACTCGACAGTACCAGCTCCTGTATAATTACAAGCTTTCGCAACTCGCACGGCACACTCACCCATTTCTTTTCTCAGTTCAGGAGTTAACAATGAACTCGGCGCCTCTTCAACCACTTTTTGGTGACGACGTTGCACCGAACATTCTCTCTCGAAAAGGTAAACGATATTTCCATGTTGGTCGCCCAACACTTGCACTTCAATATGTCGAGGTGAACCTACATAACGCTCTATGAAAACAGCTGAATCACCAAATGCTGACTGTGCTTCCCCTACAGCGCGATTCAACATCTCTTCGAATTGACTTTCTTCTTCCACAATTCGCATTCCTTTACCACCACCACCTGCAGCTGCTTTAATGAGAATAGGAAATCCAACTTCCTTTGCTACTTTCTTGGCTGCTTTAATATCGGTAAGTGCATAGTCGGTTCCGGGCACCATGGGAATATTATATTCTTTTGCAGCAGCTTTAGCCGTGAGTTTATTTCCCATTAAATCCATGGCTTCCGGTGATGGACCAATCAGAATAAGTCCAGCCGCTTTCACTGCACGAGCGAAAGAAGCATTCTCTGATAAAAAACCATATCCAGGATGAATGGCTTGTGCTCCTGTTTTTAAAGCAGCATCAATAATTTTATCGATGACCAAATAACTTTGAGAAGAAGGGGCTGGACCAATACAAACGGCCTCATCCGCATAACGCACTTGTAATGATTCGCGATCGGCATCTGAATAAACGGCTACTGTTTTGATTCCCATTTCACGGGCAGTACGCATAATTCGTAAAGCAATTTCACCACGATTTGCAATCAGGATCTTCGTAAATTTCATGGCTTAAAATTACAAAAAAAAAGACCCGGTATTATCCGAGTCTTTTTAGATATCAATAAATATTAATACACTATTAATTCAAAGCTTTCTGAACTAAGTCGGCGGCTTCTTTTAACTCTATAGCAGAAGAAACTTCCAATCCGCTTTCGTCAATCAACTTTTTAGCTTGATCGGCATTAGTACCTTGCAAACGAACAATGATGGGAACAGGAATTTTTCCAATGTTTTTGTAGGCATCCACAATTCCTTGTGCCACACGATCACATCTTACAATACCACCAAAGATGTTAACGAAAATTGCTTTCACATTTGGATCTTTTAAGATGATACGGAAAGCTTGCTCAACTCTCGCTGCGTTTGCAGTACCACCAACATCCAAGAAATTAGCGGGCTCTCCACCTGCTAACTTAATCATGTCCATGGTGGCCATAGCTAGTCCGGCACCATTCACCATACAACCCACATTTCCATCTAACTTCACATAATTCAAATTATGCTCTCCAGCTTCCACTTCAGTTGCATCTTCCTCTAAAACATCACGCATCGCATGATAATCAGGATGACGGAACAAACCGTTTTCATCTAGATCCACTTTAGCGTCTACAGCAATGATTTTATCATCCGAAGTTTTCAAAACAGGATTGATTTCAAACATGGTTGCATCAATCGTATCGTACGCAGTATAAAGACTAGTAACAAAACGCACCATTTCTTTAAATGCATTTCCACTGAGGCCTAAGTTGAAAGCAATTTTACGTGCTTGAAAAGGTTGTAAACCTACCTTGGGATCAATCTCTTCTTTGAAGATTAACTCTGGTGTTTTTTCTGCTACTTCTTCAATATCCATTCCCCCTTCGGTAGAATACATAATGATATTTCTTCCTGTTTGACGATTTAATAAAACGCCCATATAAAATTCAGAAGTTTCAGAGGCGCCAGGATAATATACATCTTGTGCAATCAACACTTTATTTACTTTTTTTCCTTGAGCAGTCGTTTGAGGAGTTACTAAGGTCATTCCCAAAATAGAACCAGCGCGCTCTTTAAGTTCGTCCATGTTCTTTGCCAACTTCACACCACCGCCTTTTCCGCGTCCACCAGCATGGATTTGAGCCTTTACCACCCACCATTGAGTTCCGGTTTGCTTGGTTAGTTCCTTCGCTGCTTCTACTACTTTATCAACAGTATCAGCTACAATCCCTTCTTGGATTGATACTCCAAAGCTTTTTAATATTTGTTTTCCTTGATATTCGTGTAAATTCATATTGCTATAATTATCCTGCAAAATTAAAAAAAACCACGAGGTAAAAGGGCTAAATCAAGTATCAAATTCAAACAATTATCAAAAAATAAATTTTCCACTATTCTCTAAATAATTGCGCCTAATAGTTTTGGATACTCTTAAACACCAAATGATTAGAGTTTTACTCCACTAACAAATCGATCATTTGATGAAAAATCTCTGTAGATGCGTACATCATCAAAACCATTTTGCTCCATGATTTCAGCCACTTCAACGGCATGCCATTTATTGACTTCAAACCATAAGCGACCATTTTCGGCAAGTGTTTGTTTTGCAAATTTGCTAATCGAAGTGTAGAAAATGAGCGGATCGGCATCCGACACAAACAAAGCGAGATGAGGCTCAAAGTCAGTCACATTTTTATGCATGTCTTCAAACTCTTTCATGGTAATGTAAGGAGGATTGGAAACAATGAGTTCAGGTGCTGTGTCAAAGGTAATTGGACATTTATCATTAACCACATCCCACTTCTTCCAACTCACTTTTAATTTTAGTGATACTGAATTTTGCTCAGCTACTTGTAATGACCCATCACTAATATCAAATCCAAAGACTTCAGCAGTAGGAAAAGCTGATTTTAAGGAGAGTGCAATGCACCCACTTCCTGAACAAAGATCCAGCATAATTGCGTTTGGTGGAAAATGCTGATCCAAAATAAAACTAATTAACTCTTCCGTTTCAGGTCGAGGAATAAGCACATTTTTATCGACTAAAATTTTCATTTCATTAAACCAAGTATATCCTAAAATATACTGCAAAGGTTCACCTGATTTCAAGCGATTGAGGTCGGATAAAAGCTGTGCTTCTTGATTCACACTAAGCACATTATTTTCGATGGCAGCAAGTTCAAAGAATGACATTGACATTCTTTCCTGCAATAAATTTTTAAGGAGCGCATTTGCTTCGCCCTTGTCATAAAGTCCTGACAACGTATGCTTCACAAATGCAGAAAATTCGGAAATAGTCATACAACAATATTACCATAATTTTTGAACTAATAAAAAAATATTTTATCCCTAAATCCTACCTATTTTCGCAGGGCGTTTATGAGTACCGACCAACACTATATGCAAAGATGTCTGCAACTTGCCGAAATGGGATTGGGCCATGTGGGCAGCAATCCTTTGGTGGGATCGGTTGTTGTTTGTGATGGAAAAATTATTGGCGAAGGTTATCATCAACAGTTTGGGTGTCCGCATGCTGAAGTAAATGCTATTAATAGTGTAGAAGACCAACAGTTATTAAGTCGATCAACAATATATGTCAACTTAGAACCTTGCTCACATACTGGTAAAACGCCGCCTTGCAGTACTTTAATAATAAAGAAAAAAATTCCATCTGTAGTAATTGGGATGCAAGATCCATTTAGTAAAGTTAACGGCGCTGGAATAAAGGCTTTAGAAAATGCAGGAATAAAAGTTACAGTGGGAGTTTTGGAAGAAGAATCTCGAGAGCTCAATAAACGATTCCTTTGTGCGCACACCAAGAATAGACCTTATCTCACGTTAAAATGGGCGCAAAGTGCCGATGGGTTTACAGGAAGGATCAATGAACGAATACAAATCAGTAATGAATCTTCTAAAATCCTAACACATAAATGGAGAAGCAAAGCAATGTCTATTATGATTGGCGCTAACACCGCTCTTGTTGACGATCCTTTATTAGATGTTCGATTTTGGAATGGTAAAAATCCTATCAAAGTTATTATTGATCGCTCTGGAATTTTGCAAAATCATTCGCACTTAAAAATTTTGAACTGTGAAGAGCCTACGTATATTTTTACTACTTCCAACCTATCATTAAAAGTACCCAACCAAGTTGTAAAAATTAGTAGCGAAGGATCATTCATGAATCAAGTATTCACTGAACTTATTAATTTGGGAATTACTTCCTGTTTTGTAGAGGGCGGATCGACGCTACATCAACTACTCATTCAAGAAAATTTATGGGATGAGCTATTGGTATTTACTTCGCCAAACGCATTAGGACATGGTATCAAAGCTCCAGAGCTTCCCATCCTTCCATCTACCATTACACCAATTGATGACAATACTTTAACCATCATTAGAAATCGATAAACTATGAATGCTGAAATGATTTTAAATTTAGTGGTGGCATCCTTACTTTCTGCAATACTTTATGTTATTTTAAAATATTTTCAAGTTTTTAGAATCAACAATCTCCAAGGACTTACCTTCAATTACATGACAGCGTCAAGCTTCGCTTTTTTTTCCAATTACGAAAAAAATATTGACTGCTTTAATAATTGCGAATCATTTCTCCAATATGGATTAGGGATTGGACTTTTATTCATTTTTGTATTTTACACGGCGGCATTAACTGCACAACATGCGGGCATCACAGCCACATCCATTGCTGGCAAGATGTCGATGGTTATTCCTATAATTTTTGGAATTTGGTATTTTGGTGATCAACTGACTCCTTTGCGAACGATAGGAATTTTTACTGCATTGGCTGCTGTTCTACTCAGTACCATCAAGAAAAGGAAAGTGGCCGAGGAAGCACATCATGGAAAATTAATTCTATTACTCCCCTTGCTTTTATTTATTGGAAGCGGCATGGTGGATACTACGATTAAACTTTCGGAGCATTTTATCATAACCCCTGAAAATCAAGATTTATTTCTTACTTATTTATTTGGATCAGCCGGTATATTGGGAGGTCTAGGTTCACTTTACAATCGCTTCGCAAAAAAAGCAAAATTCGAATGGAAAAATATTTTTGCTGGGATAATATTAGGTGTTGCTAATTATTATTCTTTAGTATTCCTGATTCGATTTTTAGCAAGTCCAGGCTTAGAAAGCTCCATTGCTTTTGCCATGACCAACGTTCTGGTTGTTATCTTTTCTACTTTATTTGGTATTATATTATTCAAAGAAAAATTGAGTAAAATGAATGCAGCAGGAATTGCATTGGCAATAACAAGTATCATCATTTTGGCTTACTGATGTTGTTCGACGATCATTATATCACCATTGAAGAAATCTGCTCTGCTGAATTAAAAGATCGTGGAAGTAAATTTATTGGCATCGCCTATCCCATCAAGGAAGAAAAAGAGGTAAAGGAAATACTTCAGAAAATTAAAAAAGAACATTCGCAAGCAAATCATCATTGTTATGCTTTCCGATTGGGTCCTGACCCAACCGCCTTTCGTTTTAGCGACGATCGAGAACCATCGGGCTCGGCAGGAAAACCAATTTTAGGTGCCATTCAATCCCATCAACTAAGTGATGTACTAGTGGTAGTAGTTCGCTATTTTGGTGGAACGCTTTTAGGTGTTCCTGGACTCATCAGTGCCTATCGAGGTGCCGCACAATCTGCACTAGAAAATGCAAAAACCAAAGAAAGAACTATCAACTTCAAATACGAAATTGAATTTCCTTTTGAAATTACAAACGATGTTTATCAATTTTTACGTAGCTTTCCGACCGAAATAAAATCACAGGAATTTGAAACGCCTTGCAAAATTATTTTCGAACTTCGGAAAAGTATTGCATCACAATTAGAACGTAAAATCAAGGAGCATCCAACCTTAAGTCATTTAGCAACATTAACCCCCATTTAATATGCAATTATTGAGACGTTTATGCGGCATCCAAGCAACATCAGGGAATGAAGCGAAGATTCAGGAACATCTTTTAGATTACATTCATGCAGAAAAGAAAAACTGGAAAGTGCAACCCGAAATTATTCATGGCGACTTATTTCAACATTGCATTATTTTAGTTTTTGGAGAACCTCGTACTGCAGTTTATGCGCATATTGACAATATTGGATTTCAAGTTCGTTATGAAAATCAGTTAGTAAAAATTGGTGGACCGAGAACGGTGAGTGGATACAAATTGGTAGGAAACGATTCGCTAGGAAATATTGAATGCGAATTGAAAGTAGACGAAGAGAACAATGCGCTCTCCTATATTTTCAACCGAGTTATTGATCGTGGAACCCCACTTAGCTTCAAACCCAATTTTAGAGAAGATAGTCAATATGTTCAAAGTTGTTATTTAGATAATCGCTTAGGCATGTACAATGTTCTCAAGCTTGCGGAAACTTTAGAAAATGGAGTCATCGTTTTTTCTTGTTGGGAAGAGCATGGTGGCGGATCGGTTCCCTACATAGCAAAATATTTATGGGAACGATTTGAATTGAAGCAAGCGCTCATTAGCGACATTACTTGGGTAACCGAGGGCGTTCATCACGGAAAAGGGGTTGCAGTATCCATTCGTGATTCAGGAATTCCACGCAGGGTTTATGTCGATAAAATTGCGAGTATACTTCAACAACATGAAATTCCTTTTCAGTTAGAAGTTGAATCTTCCGGTGGATCTGATGGGAATGAATTACAAAAACAACCTTATCCTATTGACTGGTGCTTTATTGGTGCTCCTGAAGATTTGGTTCATACACCCGACGAAAAAGTGCATAAGTCCGACATAGACTCTATGTTAAAAGCTTATCGAATTTTAATGGATGCACTTTAGGGAAAATAGGGTTTTAACTTTTCCAATAATTCGTCGGGTGCTTTGCATGGTTTGCCCGATTCCTTATTAATAAAGACGAGTGTGGTTTCAGCTTCATTGCGTTTTAACCCATCCTCACCAAAAATTTCATAGGTAAAAGTTATTCTTACAGTCGGAAGTTGCACGATTTTAGTTTTAATAATCAACAAGTCGTCGTAATAAGCTGGTTTAAAATACCGAACTTTATAATCGAGTACGGGCAATAAATATCCTTCATCTTCCATTCTGAGATAGGGCATTCCGAGATCACGCAGCGCCTCAACACGAGCTACTTCAAAATAGGAAGCGTAGTTCCCATAATATACATAACCCATTCGATCTGTCTCTGAATACCGAACCCTTACCTTGGTTTCTGAAGTGTACATAACCTTATTTTAAGCGAAGATGCGAATTATTAAATATCATTTCAAATCCCATCTAAAAAAATAGAAATCTTATTACCTTTGTTAAATGCATAAAAGGAATTTCCTCACCTTTATCTTTGGTATACTTATACTGTTTATTTCTTGTAAATCACAGGAAACAAAATATCAAACGAAAACGTCACAGTACACTTTTAAAGGAGACAGCACCCAAAAAAATGTTTCACCTACACTTGCGTTCATTGAACCCTTTAGGGACAGTCTAAATAAAAACATGAACTTTCCGTTGGTGTATGCCACTCAAGCACTCACCAAAGAATTACCTGAAGGAAATTTAGGAAATTACTGTGCAGATGCCAGTTTACGACAAGCCATCATCAAGTGCAATCAGTTAAACTTAGAACTTCCTGATTTTTGTTTTCTCAATCATGGTGGCTTAAGAGCGTCATTGCCACAAGGAACAATTACCATCGGCAATGTTTTTGAATTGATGCCGTTTGAAAATGAATTAGTATATTTGAAAGTGAGTAGCGCAACCGTTGATTCCATCTTAAATTGGATTGCGATAAAAGGAGGCGCTCCCATTGCTGGAATTAAATTTCAGATCAACCATAAAAATGCAGAGCAAGTTATTATTCAAAATCAACCCTTAAAAAATGAAGTTCAATATAAAATTATCACATCTGATTATTTAGCAAACGGTGGTGATGGACTTTATTTTTTGAAACAAGAAAAACCAATTTCACTAGGAATAAAAGTACGTGATGCTTTTATACAAGACCTTCAAAACATAGGAAGTCGAAAGGATAGTTTAGCAG
>JANOAX010000199.1:0-16774 GCA_031411335.1 Bacteroidota bacterium | reverse complement strand
AATCTATTTATACTCTATTAAACCAATTTCTTTTACCAATAATAAGGGTAGATTGACCATAAACCAGTAGGTTTTGACCTCGCCATTTGCTACATCAACCATAATGTTAATTATTTTATTCTTCTTTCGCTTAGTGTTGACCCTAACTTTGTTCTTTAGATGCAGATAATATCAAGAAAGAATTTCATGCGATTAATTACCATTTTATGGGTAGCAGTACTTTCTGTACAAAGCGTATTTGCCCAAGTTTCTTATTCAGAATTGCCAAAAAGCAAACAACTTTTCCCAAGAAATGCTTTCGATAGCGCCGAAGTAAAATTGTCGGGATTGGTGACGCAACAAGGAGTGCAAGCTGTTATTTATAAGTTGTTCCGTAACGGCAATTTAATTGATAGTTGTTTAGCCTCTTTAACTTATCAAAATTCGGTGGCTGCATTCAACAGGAGTTTTATGATTAAAGCGGAAAAAGCGGAATACAAAATTCATTTTTCTCTTTATGATGGTTCAGTCGAAAATTGTGTGTTGGCAGTGGATAGTTTGGTTGCCGGTGATGTGTTTATTGTTAATGGACAATCGAATGGTTCCGCTCCTAATCAAGGACCAGGCGGAATTGCAAGTGATGAATGGATAAGAACTTTTGGCTCTTCTGCTTTTACGGAGGTGGATTGTGCTAAGGATACACTGTGGGGATTAGGTCTTGGTACTACAACGCAATCTAATTTTGCAATTGGAGTTTGGTCGATGAAGCTAGCGAAATTGCTAAGCGACTCTTTACAAATTCCTGTTTGTATCATCAATGGTTCGAGATTCGGTTCTATCATTTCTTCGCACCTTCCTAACGCAGCGAATCATGTTGATCTGAAAACAATTTATGGTCGATTATTATTCAGAGCACAAAAGGCAGGAGTTACCAATAATGTAAAAGCATTTTTCTGGTATCAAGGCGAAAGTAATGGGGACACCTCTTACCAATTTTACTCAAGTAGATTTAATCAGCTTTATAATTATTGGAAATCTGATTTCCAGGGATTGAATCGGCTGTTTGTAATGCAAACGCGTCCTGGATGTATAGTAGGAGCAAATTACCAATACCATCAGCAAGTAAGAGAGATTCTTCGCAACTTAGAGAATCAGTATTCAGATATTACGCTAATGAGTACTGCTGGAATTCCTAATTTCGATGGTTGTCATTTTTTGTCGAGTGGATATAATGTATTAGCAACACAATTGTATTTTCAAGTATTGCGAGATGTGTATAATCAGAATGTCCCATCAAATATTGATCCTGCAAAAATTGTAAACGCATCCTTTGTGAACAGTACCAATACGCTCTTAGCCCTGAAAATGTCGCAGCCCGTCATATGGCCTGGTTTGTTTAATGGAAATAATTTGAAGGATTATTTTTACTTCGACACACCTGGAATTACTGTTCTTGCAGGATGGACTTCACAAGATACAGTGTATTTACAATTGTCGGCGTCTTCATTAACCAATAAGGTGAGTTATTTACCAAACGTTCATTATAATGGTTCAACCACTCTAATTTTTCAAGGTCCGTGGTTATTGAATAATCGTGGCGTTGGAGCATTTGCTTTTAAGGATTTTTCGTTGACACATCAGCTTCAAATTTCTGCTCAAAGTACGACGCTACTTTGTAATGGTGATAGCGTTTTGTTGTCAGCAAATAAAACAGGTTTAAACTTTCAATGGTTTATCGATGGAAATTTGTTGTCGAATGCGAATGCCGAGAATATTTGGGTGAAGAACAGCGGATTATTTTCATTGCAGATGAGTGATGGATTTGGAAATGTAATTCAGAGTAATGCTATTCAAGTGGTCAGTGGACAATCTCCCATTGAAATTTCGGCAACGAGTACTTCAATTTGTGATGGAGATGTGGCTATATTAAATGTTAATACCAATGCATCAGTGTTATGGTCGACGGGAAGTAATTCTCAAACATTGGCAGTTAGTATTGCAGGATTGTATGCAGTAACCGCTGTAGATTCCTTAGGTTGTGTTTCTGAAGATTCTATTCAAATAATTGTTCATTCTTTGCCTTTAGCGCATCTATTACATCAATCGTTAACCATCTGCAATGGTGATTCAACGCGATTATTTTTAGAGAATAATGAAATTGGACTATGGTCTAACTTGTTATATGATTCTGCAATTTATGTAAAGTCTCCAGGTTATTATGCTGCTTCAGTAACCAATGCTTATGGGTGTGTGAAAAGTTCGGATACCGTTTTTGTAGATGTAATTAATAGTATCGTTGCAATAGTTCCTTCTGGACCATTGAGCATTTGTTCAAATCAAAAAATAGTACTGAATGGAGGGAGTGCTGGATTCAGTTCTTATCAATGGATGAATAATGGAATCAATATTACCAATGCAAATGTTGCTACTTATAAACCTGCTACTTCTGGAAACTATTCTGTGTCGGTTATTGATTCCTTCGGATGTCACGCGGTTTCAAATGCAACCATGTTGACTATCAATAAAGCTCCGGCATCAACATTAACCTTAACCAATCAATTCGATACTTGCAATGATTCATTAGTTAAATTAACTGCTAGTGGTGGAGTAGGAATGATGTATCAATGGTATCGAAACGGAATTATTATTCCGAGTGGAGTTAATAAGATTTTTAACACTACTCAAGCTGGAAATTATTCGGTGGTGGTGACTAATCCTTGGGGGTGTACCAAGTTATCAGCCTTGACAACCATTCCAGTTTTAAATCCAGCAGCAACCATTCAAGTAAACGGAAGTCTAAACATTTGTACGGGTGATAGTGTTAAATTATCTGCAAATACCGGAGTGGGATACACCTACCAATGGAATCGAAACAATGTTAACATTCCGGGAGCAACAAGCGATTTCTATTATGCGAATAAGAAGGGTACCTATAAGGTTATTATCACCAATGCAAGTGAGTGTAGTGCCACCTCTGCTAAAAAATATGTAGTAGAAGGAAATTGCAATAATACGAATAGAGCATCTAGTGAATTAAGTAATTGGGAAGGTGAAGAGGAAGGTTTAAATCTTGTGGAAGTGTATCCTAATCCCTTTACAACCCATCTTTTTATAGGATCAGATCAAGAACAAATTCAATTTAACTGGACATTGATCGATGTAACTGGCAGAAAATGCATGCAAGGTGAATCGAATCCGAATCAATTAACGACGGTTTTGAATGATTTTAATATTCATACAGGATTGTATTTCTTGGTTCTTGAAAGTTTATCTTCAAAAAGAATAATTAAAGTTCAAAAGACGGAGTAGTCTAGAACGGGATAACAATTTTCTCAATTAATTCCTCTGTGTCCCTCTGTGTAACCTTTGTGTTCTCCGTGGTAAAGGAAAGTTTATATTATTAGAATAAATTTATCGCTAAAGATTAATTATAAATTTCAATCTGTGATCAAGTTGAAAGCTTTGTTTGAGTTTGTCTTTTAACACAGAGTTCACGGAGTTTTTCACGGAGATCACAGAGTTTTCACATCAATATTATAAAGAAGAATAAAAGATTAATAGTAGAAGCAATCCGACAATTAATTCAACACAATTTTCGATTGAATTTCTTTGTTTCCAACATTCATTTGGATCGTATAAATTCCTTTTGAAAGTCCGCCTAAGTCGATTAAAAGATGTTCGTTAGTACTCGAAACATAAATCGGAATTTGCTTTACCATTTTTCCAGTAATATCAATCACTCGAATTATATTGGATCCAGTTTTGACATCTTTCAACAGCACATTTACGATATTATTTCCAGACGATGGATTTGGGAAAACATGAATGGAAGAAGTTTCGTTTTCGATGCTAGTTACTCCTGAAAGTACTCTATTCACCGAGTTGCACATCATCATACATCCACTTCCTGTGGTGGCTATTACAGAGTAAATTCCACTTTGAGTAGGAGTAAAGATGGTATCGGTTGCATTTGGAATGGCAACACCGTTTAAGTACCACTGCAATGACACGCCGGGATAACTCACTGCTAAACTATTTCCGGTAATATAAATTAATGGTCCAGTTACATTCACTAAAAGACTTTTATAAACGACTCCTTGAGCGGGACAGAAGTTATCATTAATTTTAAATAGAAAAGGAAATACTCTTACATGCTGTAGACAACCATTGTTAAATCCAGCTTGGGCACAGACTGTTGGCCATGTCATGTCTTCTGAAATCATAAAAGGGGCTGAATAAGGCGATGAGTGCGTCATAACAGCACAAGGAGGTAATAAGCATCCCGAAGTGAAACTAGTATCTCCATCACCGAAAGCCATTCCTTTTGAATTTAAAGTTACTACTTGCATTCCACCACCACCACTCGTAGGAAGCATTTCGAAATCGTATACAGAAAAACTGTAAAATAAAGTATCTCCGGCTACAATGGAAATGGATTCTACCGGAAGATTTGGAAGTAAATCAGGGGCAGTATTGTATACTGTTGGGTTGGTAGAGATGATGCAGTTTGGAATTAATGTTATTTGTACCTCTCGAAAAATTTCGGAGACCAATTGCCCACATTTATAGGAGGAAACTTTAGTTACTGTTGAGAAAGAACCGGAGGTCACAGACTTAAAAGTAATAATACCATGATCAGGATCTAAGACAGCAGTAGAATTTAGTGGATTTTGTGTGGGACCTGGTAGTGGAGATTGATAAGAATAACCCGAATTAAAGGGAACATTTGTGCCTGGGAATCCATTTTCAAGTGGATGATCCCAAGCGTAATGCATTGAATCGAGGTCGTTATCGATGGCAATATGTCCATAACTGATGGTATCACCAATACAAACACCCAAGGTAGGAGGTTCCGGAAAATAAGGGGAGTTGTCCAAACAGGGGTTCATATTTTGTCCGGAGAAAGCATACATCATAGCTCTTAAAGTAAAGTCACCTCCGCTTAAAAGATTTGAAATTGATGCATTTCTGCAGCAATCGTTATAATAGAAGTACCATCCTGTCGTCGGTGGTGTACCGTTTAGATAAAGTGGAGCTGATTCATAAATAAATTCTTCCACCGCATTAGATAACCCCATTGGATTTGGACAGGTCGGACATCCAGTTCCTTGTGGTGAGATATCGTTCTGACTCACTAATAGGCAAGCTATGTTCCCTCCGGGTGCATTGGTAACAAGGTTTATCGATTGTGGCCCTGGAATTCCGTTACAATCCCTGTAGAGCTTAACTTGAAAAACAAATTGTCCATTCCCATTGCATTTCCAGGTAATTTCACCTCCCATCAAATGAGATGCGATCGAACTAAATGGTAAAACTGCTAATAATAAAACGATTAGGATTTTTTTAATGTTCATAAAATTGATTTTTTGATTTAATGAGATGGTTTTGAACTTTGGTTGTAAATAAATGCAATGATTAAAGTAAATAAAGGAATTCCAAAGAATTCTAAAAAATGTTAATATTTAATTATATCATTGATTATCAATATTGAAATTTTACTAAATCTGTGAACAATCCTTGTTTTTTTTCAATTTTTGACTTCCTAACGCACTGTTTCATAAATAATTTGAAAAACAACTTGCATAAATCATTTTCTTGTGTAACTTTGCACTCCCTTTTTAGGGGTATAGTGTATCTAATTCACTGATCTAGAATAGAAAAAAATTAAGAATGCCTACAATTCAACAGTTAGTACGTAAGGGCCGCGAGGCTATGGTGGAAAAGAGTAAGTCACCAGCCCTTGTTTCATGTCCTCAGCGTCGTGGAGTTTGCACTCGTGTGTATACTACCACTCCAAAGAAGCCGAATTCAGCAATGCGTAAAGTAGCTCGTGTTCGTTTAACGAACAAATTCGAGGTGACTGCATACATTCCTGGTGAAGGTCATAATCTACAAGAACATAGTATTGTAATGATCCGTGGTGGAAGGGTTAAAGATCTTCCAGGAGTTCGTTACCATATTATTCGTGGTGCATTGGATACTTCAGGTGTTGAAGGACGTAACCAACGTCGTTCTAAATACGGAACAAAACGTCCAAAAGCAGGTGCTGTTGCCGCCGCTGCTGCAAAAAAAGGTAAAAAATAAGTTTACATAATTAAGAATATCTAATAATACCCTTCTTATAAAATGAGGAAGTCAAAACCAAAGAAGAGACCCATTCTGCCGGATCCAAAGTTTAATGATCCACTAGTTACCCGTTTTGTGAATATGTTAATGTATTCAGGTAAAAAAGGAACAGGATATAAATTGTTTTACGATGCACTTGATAAAGTTGAAAATCGTACGAAAGAAAGCGGTCTTGAAACATGGAGAACAGCATTGAATAATGTGATGCCAACCGTGGAAGTGAAAAGCCGTCGTGTAGGTGGAGCAACTTTCCAAATTCCTTCTGAAGTACGTCCAGATCGTAAAATTTCTGTGGGTATTAAATGGATGATTCTTTATGCTCGTAAACGTAACGAGAAAAGTATGTCAGATAAGTTAGCAGGAGAAATCATTGCTGCTGCGAAAGGTGAAGGTGCTGCCGTGAAGAAGAAAGATGATACGCATCGTATGGCGGATGCAAACAAAGCGTTCTCTCATTTTAGAGTTTAAAAAATTATAAAAGCGTAATACCAGAAATATAAAATGTCAACGGACGTAAAAGATTTAAGATTTGTACGTAATATCGGAATCGCTGCTCATATCGATGCAGGGAAGACGACTACTACAGAGCGTATCCTATACTACACAGGTGTAAATCACAAAATTGGTGAAGTACATGACGGTGCAGCAACGATGGATTGGATGGTGCAGGAGCAAGAGCGTGGTATAACAATTACGTCTGCGGCGACTACAGCTTTTTGGAAGTACAGAGGTAATGATTATAAAATTAATATCATCGACACCCCAGGTCACGTTGATTTTACCGTTGAAGTAAATCGTTCTTTACGTGTATTGGATGGGTTGGTGTTTTTGTTTTCTTCAGTTGATGGTGTAGAGCCTCAGTCTGAAACAAACTGGCGTTTAGCAAATAACTATAACGTAACTCGTATCGGGTTCGTAAATAAAATGGATCGTGCAGGTGCCGATTTCTTGAATGTGGTTCGCCAAGTTCGTGAAGTATTAGGTGGTAACGCACTTCCATTACAATTGCCAATCGGTGCTGAAGAAACTTTTAAAGGGGTAGTTGATTTGGTTAATTTCCGTGGAATTATCTGGAATGATGCTGATCAAGGGATGACTTTCCAAGAAGTTCCTATTCCAGATGATATGTTGGAAGAAGCTACTGAGTATCGTGTGAAGTTATTGGAAGCATGTGCTGAATTTGATGACAAGATCATGGAGAAGTATTTCGAAGATCCAGCTTCTATTTCAGAAACGGAAATTTTGACTGCTTTGCGTCAAGCTTGTGTTGCAAATAAAGTAGTACCGATGCTTTGTGGTTCGGCTTTTAAGAATAAAGGTGTTCAAACGATGCTTGACTACGTGATGGAATTAATGCCTTCACCAATGGATAAAGAAAGTATCAAAGGTATTCACCCTGATACTGAAGAAGAAATTTCACGTCGCCCTGATATTAAAGAGCCATTTACAGCGCTTGCATTTAAGATTGCTACTGATCCTTTCGTAGGTCGTTTAGCATACTTCCGTTGCTATGCTGGTAAATTGGACGCAGGTTCTTATGTCTTGAACACACGTTCAGGTCAAAAAGAGCGTATCTCTCGTATTTTCCAAATGCATGCAAATAAGCAAAATCAAATCCCAACTATTTTTGCGGGTGATATTGGTGCTGCTGTAGGATTTAAGGATATTAAGACAGGTGATACATTGTGTGCTGAAAATGCACCTATTGTACTAGAAGCGATGAATTTCCCAGAGCCAGTTATCGGATTAGCTATTGAGCCAAAGACGCAAACTGATATGGATAAGTTAGGAGTTTCTCTTGGTAAATT
This sequence comes from Bacteroidota bacterium, assembly GCA_031411335.1. Classification (GTDB taxonomy): domain Bacteria; phylum Bacteroidota; class Bacteroidia; order AKYH767-A; family OLB10; genus JAJTFW01. The sequence continues at coordinate 8,861 of JANOAX010000199.1, read as the reverse complement.
AGCTGAAGAAGATCCAACTTTCCGTGTGAAATCTGATGAAGATACCGGTCAAACAATCATTTCTGGAATGGGTGAGTTACACCTTGAAATTATTGTGGATCGTTTGAGAAGAGAATTTAAAGTGGAAGTTAACCAAGGTGCTCCACAAGTAAATTATAAAGAGGCGATCAATGGTACTGTAGAACACAGAGAGGTTTATAAAAAGCAAACGGGTGGTCGTGGTAAATTCGCGGATATTAAGTTTGTTGTTTCTCCTTCTGATGAAGATTTTGAAGTAACAGATAAGAATGGTGGTTTACAATTCGTAAATGAAATTACAGGTGGTAATATTCCTCGTGAATTTATTCCAGCTGTTGAAAAAGGATTCCGTTCAGCTATGGTAAATGGTGTATTAGCCGGTTACCAAGTTCAAAAATTGAAAGTGCGTTTGATCGATGGTTCATACCATAACGTTGACTCCGATGCATTGTCATTTGAAATATGTGCTCGTACTGCTTTCCGTGAATCATTGCCAAAAGCAAAACCAGTACTTCTTGAGCCAATCATGAAGTTAGAAGTAATTACTCCTGAGCAAAACATGGGTGATGTAGTGGGTGACCTTAACCGTCGTCGTGGACAAATGGAAGGAATGGATTCTCGTGGAGGTGCTCAAGTAGTAAAAGCAAAAGTTCCATTGTCTGAAATGTTTGGATATGTAACTGCATTACGTACGATCACTTCAGGACGTGCTTCTTCTACGATGGAATTCTCTCACTTTGCAGAAGCACCACGTAATGTTTCTGAAGAAGTAATTGCAAAATCAAAAGGTAAATCTTCTGCCGAAAAGGTTTAAGTATAAAATAAAGTTCTCAATACCGTTCTTATAAAATGAGCCAAAGAATCAGAATTAAATTAAAGTCTTACGATTTCAATCTCGTGGATAAATCTGCTGAGAAAATCGTGAAGACGGTAAAGCCAACAGGTGCTATAGTGAGTGGTCCAATTCCACTTCCTACAGAGAAGAAAATTTACACCGTTCTTCGCTCACCTCACGTAAACAAGAAGGCTCGTGAACAGTTTCAGTTATGTTCATACAAGCGTCTTCTAGATATCTATAGCTCTACCGCTAAAACAGTAGATGCTTTGATGAAGCTCGAACTTCCAAGTGGAGTAGAGGTAGAGATCAAAGTTTAGTGAACTTAGTACAGGATTAAAAAATCGTTCTTTACATCCTATCCGAAATTAAATTAAACAACAGCTTACGGCTGATTCAGACCGTATTGCTTATCAATAATCATTAAGACCAAAACAACTAAACCGTAGTTAAGATGGCAAGTATAATCGGAAAAAAAGTCGGCATGACCAGCATCTTCGATGCAGATGGAAATAATATTCCCTGCACTGTAGTTGAAGCCGGCCCTTGTGTAGTAACACAAGTTAAAACAGTCGAGATTGACGGATACAGTTCCGTTCAACTCGCATTTGGTGAGAAAAAAGAAAAAAACACGACCCAACCATTAATGGGTCATTTTAAGAAAGCAAACACTACTCCTAAGCAAAGGGTATTGGAATTCAAAGATTTCGATCAAGAATTTCAAACTGGCGACTTAGTGAAGTGCGATATTTTTGCTGAAGGTGATTTTTGTGATGTAGTAGGTACATCAAAAGGTAAAGGTTTTCAAGGGGTTGTTAAGCGTCACAATTTTGGTGGTGTTGGTGGACAAACTCACGGTCAACATGATCGTCAACGTGCTCCAGGTTCGTTAGGTGCTTCTTCATGGCCTTCTAGGGTAATGAAGGGTAAGCGCATGGGCGGACATATGGGTAATGTACGTGTAATGGTTCAAAATTTAGAAATCGTGAAAGTTATGCCTGAGCAGAACCTTCTTCTTGTAAGAGGTGCTATTCCAGGTCATAAAGGTTCATTTGTAACGCTGTCGAAATAATCATGGAAGTATCTGTATATAATAGTACTGGAAAAGAAACAGGACGCAAAGCAGTTCTGAACGATAGTATCTTCGGGATCAGCCCTAATGATCATGCTATCTATCTTGACGTTAAGCAACATCTTGCTAATCGTCGTCAAGGTACAAGCAAGTCTAAAGAGCGTAACGAGATTGCTGGAACCACTAAAAAATTGAAGAAGCAAAAAGGAACTGGCGGAGCACGTGCTGGATCTAAAAAGAGTCCTCTTTTTGTTGGTGGTGGACGAGTATTTGGACCTCAACCACGTGATTATACTTTTAGCTTGAACAAAAAATTGAAGCGTCTTGCACGTATGTCTGCGCTTTCTTATAAAGCTCAATCCAATAATGTAATGGTTTTGGAAGATCTAAATTTTGATCAACCGAAGACTAAATTGATTGTTGATTTGGTGAATAATTTGAAGGTTTCGGATAAAAAAACGTTATTGGTTGTGCCTCAATCGAATAAAAACGTATATTTGTCGTCCCGAAATTTGGAGCGCAGTAAAGTTGTAACAGCCTCTGATTTAAACACATACGATATTATGCATGCTCATAATATTATTGTCATGGAGAGCTCGCTTCCGGTAATCGAAGGCACATTGCTTAAATAATCAACACTTCGGTGAAATTATTTTCGAAATATTGAAAATAATTTTGAGGAGAGAATTCTTAAATAATTAAGTGCATAGGCACGATAAACCTATAAGAGTAAAATGGATATCCTGAAGAAACCGGTGGTCACTGAGAAGATGAACCGGATTACAGAAAAACAACCACGCTATGGTTTCATAGTGGAAAGACGCGCCAACAAGCTTGAGATTAAAAAAGCAGTTGAAGCGATGTATGGTGTAAATGTTGAATCGGTAAACACAATGATTTATCGTGGTAAGGCAATGAGCCGTGGCACGAAAACAGGTGCGGTTACTGGTCAACGCCCAAACATTAAAAAGGCAATCGTTACCTTGAAAGCAGGCGAGTCAATTGATTTCTTCAGTAATATTTAATTAAGAACAGAGCAATGGCAACTAGAAAAATACGTCCAATGACTCCGGGTCAACGTCATCAAACACGTACTGACTATTCGGAAATTACTGCAAGCGAGCCTGAAAAATCATTACTTGTTTCTTTGAAGCGTAGTGGTGGTAGAAATAATACGGGTAAAATGACCATGCGTTATTTAGGTGGTGGTCACCGTAAAATGTATCGTATCATCGATTTTAAACGTGACAAATTTGATGTTGCGGGTGTGGTAGAAACGATCGAGTACGATCCAAACAGAACTTCATTCATCGCCTTGGTAAAATATACCGATGGTGAGAAAAGATATATTATCGCTCCAAACGGAATTCAAGTAGGACAAACCATTGGGAATGGTTCTACAGTAGCTCCTGAGGTCGGTAATGCAATGCCTTTAAAAGATATTCCATTGGGAACTGTGGTGCATAACATTGAAATGCGTCCAGGTCAAGGTGGAAAAATTGCTCGTAGCGCTGGTGCTTATGCTCAGTTAGCAGCTCGTGAAGATAAATATGCAGTATTGAAGATGCCTTCAGGCGAGACACGTAAAGTGCTTGTTGTTTGTATGGCAACGATCGGTTCTGTATCGAATTCAGATCACGATAAGGAAAGCAAAGGTAAAGCGGGTAAAAACCGTTGGTTAGGACGTCGTCCACGTGTTCGTGGTGTTGCCATGAATCCAGTGGATCATCCAATGGGTGGAGGAGAAGGCCGTGCTTCAGGTGGACATCCACGTAGTCGCAAAGGTCTCATTGCAAAAGGATACAAAACGCGTAAGAAGAGTAACCCTTCTAACAAGTACATCCTAGAGCGTCGTAAGAAATAATTGTATAAGGTAATCTGACTATAAAATAACATGAGTCGTTCGCTTAAAAAAGGTCCTTTCATTGATTACAAACTCGAACTTAAAGTTGCGGGTATGAATGAAGGCAAGAAAAAAGCTACCATCAAGACATGGTCGCGCAGATCAATGATCTCTCCGGATTTCGTTGGAAATACTTTCGCTGTACATAATGGAAATAAATTCATTCCTGTATACGTGACAGAAAACATGGTTGGACATAAACTGGGCGAATTCGCTCCTACCCGTTCTTTTAGGGGGCACTCCGGTTCTAAAGACAAAGGATCTAAATAATTATGGGAGCCAGAAAACGTAATGTCGCTGAAGAGCGCAAGGCTGCAGTAAAGAAAGTAGCAATTGCAAAATTAAATGACTGTCCTACTTCACCGCGTAAAATGCGTTTGGTAGCTGATATGATTCGTGGAAAACGTGTTGATTTAGCGTTAGCCATGCTTCGTCTAAGCACGAAAGAAGCAGCAGGTCGTTTAGAGAAACTTCTTTTATCTGCTCTTGCCAACTGGCAAGCGAAGAACGATGGAAGTCGTATCGAAGATCAAGAGTTAGTGGTAAAGCAAGTGAATGTTGACGCAGGTCGTCAATTGAAACGTCTTCGCCCAGCACCTCAAGGTCGTGGTCATAGAATTCGTAAGCGTTCAAATCATATAACTTTAGTAGTTGACAACAAAAACGCTGTTGTTGCTACAGAAAATAATACCGCTAACTAAGTAGATTAAATGGGACAAAAAGCTAACCCGATAGGTAATCGTTTAGGAATCATCCGCGGATGGGATTCTAACTGGTATGGAGGAAAGAACTATTCTGAAAAATTAGTTGAAGATGAGAAAATCCGTAAATACTTACTTGCTCGTCTTGCAAAAGGTGGTGTATCACGTATCGTCATTGAGCGTACGTTGAAACTAATTACTGTAACTGTTCATACTGCTCGTCCGGGTATTGTGATTGGTAAAGGTGGTGCCGAAGTAGATAAGTTAAAAGAAGAAGTAAAGAAACTGACTAAAAAGGAAGTTCAAATCAATATCTTCGAAATTAAGCGTCCAGAATTAGATGCTCAATTGGTAGCCGATGGAATCGCTCGTCAATTAGAAGCGCGTATTTCTTTCCGTCGTGCGATGAAGCAATCAGTTGCTTCCACGATGAGAATGGGTGCTGAAGGAATTAAGATCAATTGCTCTGGTCGTTTAGGTGGTGCTGAGATTGCACGTTCTGAACAATACAAAGAAGGTCGTGTTCCCTTGCATACATTCCGTGCCGATATCGATTACGCTTTATCTGAAGCATTAACAACTTATGGTCTTATCGGGATTAAAGTTTGGATCTGCAAAGGTGAAGTATTTGGAAAAAGAGATTTATCACCAAACGTAGGTATCGCGAGCACATCGAAAGCTGGTGGTGGCGGTGGTGAGAAGCGCGGAGATAGAAATGATCGTGGAGATCGCGGTGACCGTGGTGGAAACAGAGGCGGTGGCAACAGAGGTGGTGGAAACAGAGGTGGTGGCGATCGCAACAAACCGACAAGAGATTAATAAATTAATAGGACGAAATAATTAGATAAAGTAGCTGAATCATGTTACAGCCTAAAAAAACCAAGTTCAGAAAGCAACATAAAATGGTTCCGAGTGGTACTGCCACAAGAGGAACGTCATTGGCTTTTGGAACTTTTGGAATCAAATCATTAGAAACCTGCTGGATCACTTCCCGTCAGATTGAAGCTGCCCGTATTGCGGTAACCCGTTTCATGAAACGTGAAGGACAAATCTGGATCAGAATATTCCCAGACAAACCAATTACTCGTAAGCCTTTAGAGGTACGTATGGGTAAAGGTAAAGGAGCTCCTGAATATTGGGTAGCCACCGTAAAGCCTGGAACGGTGATCTTCGAAGCAGAAGGTGTTCCCATCAATGTTGCTAAAGAGGCCATGCGCCTTGCATCACAAAAATTACCGGTAACAACAAGATTTGTTGTACGCCCAGATTATACAGAATAAACAGAAAATTGCCATGAAACAGTCTATCGTTAAAGACCTTACTACGGATGAAGTCCGTGCCAAGATAGGTGAAGAGCGCACTAGCTATACCAAAATGAAAATGGCGCATGCCGTTTCGCCTATTGAAAACCCGATGAAGATTCGTGATTCTCGTCGTGCCATCGCACGTCTTATGACAGAACTACGTAAACGTTTGTCTCAAACTCCATCCGCAGAAAAATAATCATGGAACAAAGATCTCTTAGAAAAGAACGTATCGGTTTAGTTACCGGTTCTAAAATGAATAAATCAATCGTTGTTTCGGTTGAGGCTCGTGAGAAGCATCCCAAGTATGGTAAGTTCATTAAGAAAACCAAAACATTTATGGCTCATGATGAAAAGAATGAGTGTGGTTTGGGCGATACAGTAAAAATAATGGAAACACGTCCATTGAGCAAGCTAAAACGCTGGCGCATGGTGGAAGTAATAGAAAAAGCGAAATAACCTGTATCCTTCCTTTCGGGGAAGAGACAATCAAGAAAAGAGAAAATGATACAGCAAGAGTCAAGGCTAGTAGTAGCCGATAATAGTGGTGCCAAAGAGGTACTTTGCATCCGCGTACTCGGCGGAACTGCTAAACGATATGCATCCTTAGGAGACAAGATCGTTGTAACTGTGAAACATGCGCTTCCTAGCGGAAACGTTAAAAAAGGAACAGTTTCTAAAGCCGTAGTGGTAAGAGTGAGCAAGGAAGTTCGTCGTGAAGATGGATCCTATATTCGCTTCGACGATAACGCCGTGGTGTTATTGAACAACCAGGATGAATTGCGTGGTACACGTATTTTCGGACCTGTTGCACGTGAACTACGTGAAAAACAATTTATGAAAATCGTATCATTAGCCCCGGAGGTGCTCTAAGAAATGGAACGTAAGAAAAACAAACAACAAAAACTTCATATCCGCAAAGGTGATCTTGTAAAGGTGCTTAGCGGAGACTCAAAAGGTCAACAAGGAAAAGTTTTGGAAGTGATTCCAGAAAAAAGTACTGCGATCGTTGAGAAAGTAAATATCATTACGAAGCATACGCGTCCGAACGCTCAAAATACCCAAGGTGGTATCGTGAAGCAAGAGGCACCCGTGCGTATCTCAAAATTGATGGTAGTAGATCCTGCTACTGGAAAACCAGGTCGAGTTGGACGTCGTTTAGAAGACGGAAAACTAGTACGATATATTAAAATTTAAAAATAACCGGTCGGAGGTAAAAAGATATGAATTACGAACCACGCCTGAAAACGAAATACCACAATGAGATGAAAAAATCATTGCGCGAAAAGTTTCAATACAAAAGTGTAATGCAAGTTCCTCGCCTTACCAAAATTTGTTTAAATCAGGGTCTAGGAGATGCAGTTTCCGATAAGAAAATTATTGAAACTGCCATCAATGAAATGACGACCGTAACCGGTCAAAAAGCAGTGTCTACGAAGTCACGCAAAGACATTTCGAACTTTAAACTCCGTGCAGGTGTGCCTATCGGAGCAAGAGTAACACTTCGCGGCGACAGAATGTATGAATTTCTGGATCGTTTAGTAGCAGTAGCTCTTCCCCGTATTCGCGATTTCCGTGGAGTGAATGATAAAGGTTTTGACGGACGTGGTAACTACACGTTAGGCGTAACTGAACAAATCATTTTCCCAGAAATTGATATCGACAAAGTGAGCAAAATTCAAGGTATGGATATCACGTTTGTGACTACCGCTACCAAGGACAGTGAAGCATTGGAATTGTTAAAGGAATTTGGAATTCCATTTAAAAATCAAACTAAATAATATTTCGAACGATGTCAAAAGAATCGATCAAAGCGCGCGAATTAAAGCGCATCCGTTTGGTAGAAAAATATGCTGAGAAACGTGCAGCATTGAAAGCAGCAGGCGATTATGTAGGGTTACAAAAGTTACCTAAGAATTCTACGCCTTGCCGTGTTAGAAATCGTTGCAAACTCACTGGACGTCCAAGAGGTTATTTACGTCAATTTGGAATCTCACGTGTGATGTTTCGTAAACTCGCCCTCGAAGGAAAAATTGCTGGAGTAACAAAATCTAGCTGGTAATCCCAAGTTTTAATAATTGATCAACAAAAGAATTAACTAGTCCATGTATACCGATCCAATAGCCGATTACTTAACCCGTATCAGAAACGCGGTAAAAGCAAATCACCGTGTGGTTGAAGTGCCAGCATCAAACATGAAAAAGGAAATGACCAAGATCCTGTTTGATAAAGGTTTTATCTCAAACTATAAGTTTGAAGATTCCGACAACAAACAAGGTAATATCAAAATCGCCTTGAAATACAATGCAGTGAGTAAGCTTCCGGCCATCAATAATATTCGCCGTATCTCACGTCCAGGTTTAAGAAAATACGTGAAAGCGGATAGCATTCCACGTGTAATTAACGGTCTGGGTATTGCCATCGTTTCCACTTCTCGTGGATTGATGACGGACAAAGAAGCCCGTCAGATGAACGTAGGTGGTGAAGTAATATGTTTCGTGTCTTAATAATAAAAAAATTACGTCGATAAAATGTCACGTGTAGGAAAAAATCCAATCCCATTACCTGGTGGAGTACAGGTATCTGTTAGCGGCCTTGATGTCGTTGTTAAAGGACCAAAAGGAACGTTAACACAAACTGTAGCTGATGGTATTGAAGTAAAAGTAGAAGCTGATCAAGTTGTATTGAGCAGAGCTACCGAGCAAAAACGTCATCGCGCTTTACATGGTTTGTATCGTGCCTTAATCAATAACATGGTGGTAGGTGTATCAACCGGTTTTAAAGTGGAACAAGAATTAGTTGGTGTGGGTTACCGTGCTACCAATCAAGGAAATCTTCTTGATATGGTGTTAGGATATTCCCATCACGTAGTTTTTGATATTCCAACTGAAATCAAAGTAGCTACTCGCCAAGATAAAGGACAAAATCCAATTATCACTTTGGAGAGTCATGACAAGCAATTGTTAGGTCAGGTAGCTGCCCGTATTCGCTCACTCCGTACTCCTGAGCCTTACAAAGGAAAAGGTAT
>JANOAX010000198.1:0-3530 GCA_031411335.1 Bacteroidota bacterium | reverse complement strand
CCCCGCTGGGGTCACAATTAAAAATGCATTTCGTTTCTAATAAGGTTTGACCCCGCTGGGGTCAATTGCCACATGAAATTTCATCAATTTATTAGCTGGCAGATTACGAGTAGCTTTCTTGCAGCTTGTCAATATCCCATGCAAAAAATTCTATGTAAAGAAATCCCGTTCGAAACCCATATATTTACCCAACCAAACCATTTCCATGCTCCGAATTTTATTCATTTTAATTCTCACATCCTCCTCCCTCTCTGCACAGTTTACGGATCGTTATTGGGCATTCGGAGATAGCGCAGGAATTGATTTTAAAAATTTAAGTAACCCTCAACCAGCAAATAGTGCATTGCGTGTGCGCGGTTCTTGCGCAAGTATATGCGATAGTGCTGGCGACCTACTTTTTTATTGTGGAAGTCCAAATTGGCAACTGTGGTCAACTCCTAATTTTATATTTACAGATGGATATATAATTAATAAAAATCATCAGGTAATGGAAAACGGAGATACATTAGTTGGAAAACTATGGTATCAAGAAATGGTAATAGTACCTGATCCGAGCAGCAGTGAAAGGTTTTATGTTTTTAGTGCGGGTGTAACTCAGCCTGTAGTTGGTTTGTATTATTCGATTGTTGATTTATCCTACAATGGTGGACTTGGTAAAGTGGTTCAAAAAAATGTACAAATCAGAAATGACACAATTTGCGATGGAATTACAGCGGTGAGGCATGGAAACGGAAGAGATTGGTGGGTGATAGTGCGAAGTTGGAAGGATGTGCCTACCAACGACATTACAGCATACCTGGTGAGCCCTATTGGGGTTACAGCAAATCCGACACAGTATATTGGGACGATGACTTCGCAAGATGGTTTCTACAGACTTAAATTCAACAATGATGGAAATCATTTATATGATGTTTCAGCAAAAGGCATTGTAGAACGAATGGACTTTGACAGATGCACAGGTGTATTTTCAAATCTCATTACATATGCAGGGCTAGGTAGTCCATATCAATATTACTGGGGATTTGAAGTTTCCCCCGATGAGAGTAAACTTTACACAACACTCATTTATCAAACTTTTAATAGTGATTCGAGTTTTGTATTACAGTTTGATTTAAGTACTGCCAATTTTTTAGCTAGTGTAGATACACTAGCTACCTATATAGCTCCTGACACTCCGGGCCTATTAGAGTTAGGGCCAGATGAGAGAATTTATTTGAGTATTACATGGGCGGGCCCAGATACTTGTTACGATTATTTATATTGTTATGAAACTACAAATACAACTAATTCTAATTTGTCAGTTATAAACTATCCTGATAGCGCAGGTGTATCATGCGATTTTCAGCCATTTAGTTTCTATTTAGGCGGACATAAAGCATATTGGGGATTGCCTAACAACCACAACTACGAACTCGATACTTTACATGGTAGTCCGTGCGATACCCTCAAATCTGTTGGATTAATTGACTTATTTCCTAAAATTAAAGAGTTAAAACTATACTATGATAAAACCTGGCAAACGGTTTTTGTGAATGCTGAAGAGTTGCAAGGAAGAAATGCAACATTAGAGTTTTATAATATCAATGGTCAATTAATGGAACGAATTTCATCTGATACGGACGGTGGTTATTTTTCGAAAAGTAGTTTGTTTTCTTCGCAAGCGGATGGAATTTATATTGTGAGGTTAAGTACGGAGAAGGAAGTGTTGGTGGGGAAGTTTGTGAAATGGTAAGTCTTTTCGCAGGGATTTTTTGGTGAATTATGCTTTTAGTACGTAATTGAGAGGGCTTCTAGCTTCTGGCTACTGGCTACTGGCATGACACTGCCGAAATATATTGTTTATCGTATTAATCTATGTTTGATGGAACGCAGATTTATTAAGATGATTAAGATTTTTTATGATTAATCTTATTTATATAATACTTTATATTGCAAATTCGGGTATTTGCGTATTCGCGTATTCGTAATTCGTAAATTCGTATTGATTCGTAATTCGTAACCCAACCTCCCGAAGCGAGCAACCCTAATGCGGAAGATGTATTACCAACATCGGCACATCCGCCTGATACGAAACTCTTTTTGTTATGCTAGGATTGGCCATCGCTTGTAAAAATTTGCGATGATGGGTGACCATGGCTAGGCAATCGGCTTTTTCGTTTTTGAGGAAATACGTGATTCCATCGGCAACGTTTAGATCCGTGCAAACAAAGCCTTTCATTTTTGGGTAAGTTACATATTGCTTGATGCGTTGTGTTACTCTCGATAAATCGGAATCGTCATGAACTAAACTTTTGTTGTCGACGTTGAGGAAGATCATTTCAGATTTAAACATCTTGGCTATGTCGACAACTTCGTTAGATGCTGTCAAATTTTCATCGCTGAGGTCGGTGCTGAAAACGATTTTTTTCATTCCGTTAAATTTCGACTTCTGTGGAATGAGCATTACTTTGCAAGGTGCGTCTTTGATGACTCTGGATGCATTGCTTCCTATAAAAAATCGTTGTACTTCGGTTGATGATGTGTTTGCCATCACAATCATATCCACTTTCTTTTCCGTGGCAATTTCGGTGGTGCGTGCTGAGGGAAGTCCTTGTTGAAGGATGAGCTCGAAAGGTACATCCTTTGCTTTCTCTAACATCTTAGTATAAAATTTTTTCAATTGTTTGAGCGCATCTTCTTTCAAGACATTAAAATCAATTTGTACAGTAGATACGGAAACATCGGTATAAATTACGGGCGTTTCATAGGCATGCATTAAAAGGATCTTACTCTTATATTTACGAGCTAATTCAATAGCATAACGCACTGCATTTTCTGATCCTTTACTGAAATCGGTGGGACATAGAATCGTTTTCATGATGTTACTGTTTTATCGGTTAATTGATGTTTTTTATTGAGCATTAAGTTTTCACTCGTCCATTTTATTTGTGTAACCTGTGGCATACGTCGTACGGGACAATCCTTGACCGAACAAATATTACAAGGAATTTCCATGCAAGGGTCGGTGTGAACGAATACTTCTACATGATTTTCTACATCCAAATTTAATACATATTCTAGCTTTTTGGTGTGCTCATGCACTTTGTCGAGTGGATAATAAAAAGGCAAGGTGAGATGACAATCAACATGTAAATAATGACCGAACTTTTGAAGTCGCAAATTATGAATGTCGATCCATGAATCCTCGCGATACTGCTGAAGCGATGTCGTGATGTTTTCAATCGTGGTCATGTCTGCTTTGTCGAGCAAATGATTGATGGATTCTCTTAATAATTTAATTCCACTGCTCATAATATGTAATGCTAAAAGTATGGCTAATGTTGGATCAATCCAATCCCAACCTGTAAATCGATAGGCAACAAGACCAATAATTAATCCACCACTCGTTATCGCATCTGCCTTAAAATGTTGACCATCGGCCTTTAAAATCGCTGAGTTGTTTTCATCTCCCTTCCGTCTTAAAAATCGACTCATCCACCACATTCCAATGGTTGAAACGATCGTTAAAATGATACCCAAATCAACGTTTT
>JANOAX010000197.1:0-25574 GCA_031411335.1 Bacteroidota bacterium | reverse complement strand
ATAACGAATGTAATTGTTAAGCGGTTTTTTCGGCGAGTTTTTCGTTGGATCGGTCGCCATGTTTCATGTCTTTAATTACGGAACCCATGCTGCAATTTCCGGTAAAGCTGGCACCAACTTCCACTACTAATTTTCCAGTGTGAATATCGCCATTAATGCGTGCATTCGATTTTAAAAATAACATTTCGGATACTGTTGTCTTTCCCATTATAGCGCCAGAAATATCAGCGCTTTGGCAAAACACATCTCCTTCCACCACACCCGTTGTTCCTATTACCACTTTCGCTTTCGATGTTACCGATCCGCGAATGGTTCCATCAATTCTTACATCGCCATTCGATTTAATTTCACCTTCAATCACGGTGCCCGCACCAATAATGTTGATGGCGCCATTTGAATCGGCCGGACGTGTAATTACACCTTTGTTTTTTAATTGCTGGAACATAGACATAGAGGAATTTTGTGGTTGTGAATTGTGTTGCACAAATATATGAAATAAATAAAAATTATGAACAGGGGAATGTGAATTACCTATGTCTTTCAAAATTAGTGCTTCCAGCCTCTTCCATGCCGATAGCTATCGGGACTTCATCAATGGCGATGGGCTTTAGTAAACTAAAATTTTTCTAGTGTTCTCTAGTGCTCTTTTTTAGAAGGAATTTAATCTTTAATAACTAAATGCTCGAATTAAAACAGATGATTGCCACATTAAAGTTCTAGCCTCTCCCCAACCCCTCTCCAGAGGCGAGGGGCTATAGTAAATTGAAATTCCTCTAGTGATCTCTAGTGTTCTTTTTTTTCTCTGGTGTTAAAAAGCAGTATCAAAGCTATAAATTATTATACTGATTATGAATATAGTGGCTGGCCTCAAGGCGCAGCCTGAGGTTCTCGATGACAGCAATAGCAGAGAGAGAAACAGTGTGTGAGTGAGGATTTTGCAGAGGTAGAAACAGTGAGAGCATGGAATAATTAATTTCTCAAAACCTATTTCAGGCTAAGTCAAAAAATCTAACATCCAACATCTAAAATCGAACATCCCACCTTCGTGACGACGAACATTATCCCAAATAATCCCCATAGCGAACTAAGCACTAACCTCCGAATACCGCTGTTCTATAAAATTCAAAGTATCCACAATCTCATCATAATTATTGCTGATAACCAGCTTCATACGGTGCTCTTTGAAATGATCTAAGCCTTTGAAATAGTTAGTATAATGTCTTCTCATTTCCACAATACCAACATAATCGCCTTTCCATTTTATCGAAAAATCGAGGTGTAATTTGCAAGTTGCTACACGCTGTGAAATATTGGGAGGAGCTAAGTGCATCCCCGTTTTCATAAAATGTTTGATCTCATTAAAAATCCAAGGATATCCAATACTCGCTCTGCCAATCATCACACCATCTACCCCATAACGTTCTTTCATAGCTATCGCTTTCTCGGGTGAATCAACATCTCCATTCCCAAAAATTGGAATCGTAAGTCGAGGGTTTTCTTTTAATTTACCAATGAGTGTCCAGTCGGCCGGACCTTTATAAAGTTGCGCTCTTGTTCTACCATGCACCGTTAAAGCGGCAATGCCAATGTCCTGCAAACGCTCAGCCACTTCAACAATATTTTTAGTGCTATCATCCCATCCTAAACGCGTTTTCACAGTGACAGGTCGGGTAGCAATCTTTACAATTTCACTCGTCATCTGCACCATTTTGGGAATGTCTTGCAAGAGAGCAGCGCCGGCACCTTTACACGCAACAGCTTTCACCGGACAACCATAATTGATATCGATCAATTCGGGCTTCGCTTCATCGGCGATACGTCCAGCTTCACGCATGGAGTCGATATCGGAACCAAAAAGTTGAATGCCGATGGGACGCTCGTATTCAAAAATATCCAACTTCATGGTACTTTTTCGGGCGGCACGGATGAGTCCTTCGCTCGAAATAAACTCCGTATACATCAAATCGGCCCCATGTTCCTTGCATACATAGCGGAAAGGCGGATCACTCACATCCTCCATGGGTGCGAGTAAAAGCGGAAATTCGCCTAATTCTATATTGCCAATTTTTACCAAGAAGAGTTTATTTGCTGGAGGTGAATTATATGTAAGTTAATGGTATAGGTGCATTTATGCTGCTCTTTTTCTTCTTTAGATGGTCGTGCCGGGTTCGATAAAACCATCTTCCCCCAACCCAAAGAACATAAGCCGAGAGAAGAAAACTATCTTTGAGCCCGCAAAAATACGAAACAATGCAACTCCGCGCTAGTCTTTCTGACCGAACCCCTTACCGTAAATTCTTGATTGTTGTTGGCTTAACCTTGATAGGGGCTGTCCTGTTTACTGCTATAGGAACGATGCTCAGCCAATTAATATTCGGAATTAATTTAACGGGCGATGCCTCCATCTTAGACCAAACCGGAAACGCTGCATTGGTAAACGCCTTCCGATTGTTTCAAGGACTTGCTGCTATTGGCACTTTCATTTTACCTGCTTTAGGAGCAGCCTATCTTTTTTCAAATCAATCAACCGAGTACCTCGGACTTGAAAAAAAATCCAAGGGAATTCACCTTTTTGCAGTCTTTATTTTATTGATAGTGGCTATACCCTTTATAAATTGGATGATGCAAATTAATGGTGAATTGAATCTACCATCTTCCCTCAAAGGATTACAAGATTGGATGGAAATGACTGAGGCGCAAGCATCCAAAATCACCAAATTAATTTTAGGAAATACCGGAGTAAGTGATTTGCTAATAAATTTAATTGTGATTGCTATTATTCCCGCCATAGGGGAGGAATTGCTTTTTAGAGGGGTCATCCAAAAACTATTCACCGAACTCGCCAACAGCAAAGGGTTTGCAGTGATCCTTACTGCGGTTTTATTTTCAGCTTTACACATGCAATTTTTCGGATTCCTTCCAAGATTTGCTTTAGGGGTTTTATTGGGCTATTTGTATGTATGGAGTGGTTCGCTGTGGGTGCCCATCACTGCGCATTTCATCAACAACGCCATGGCAATCATCCTCACTTGGTATATGGAAAGAGGAACCATTCATTTCAATCCCGATACCATCGGCATACAGCCGGGCCAGGAAGGAATTTTAGCCGGATCCGTCTTCCTAACCTGGGCGATATTGTGGTGGTTGAAAAAACAATGGGACACGAAATAATTTGAAAATTTTTCAGTTTGAAAATTTGAAAATGTATTCACCAAGCGAAGCCTCACGACACCAATTTGCCATTAAACAATTGCTATCGGGACACCAATTCGCTCTTGAAGCAATGCATTACACCTGTTGCCACAGGCAGTTTCTGACTTCATAGCGCAGCAATTCACCAATCCACCAACTTACCAATTCACCAATTGTATCGTAAAAGGAAGAGAAGCGATTTATCGCTTCTCTTCCTTTTACGATACACCTATACGAAAATCTTTTTTAATAACCAATAGCCTGTGCCTTATTGTTTTTGTAAAAATTCCCTCTATATTCCGTATCTTTGCGTAAAATTATCTATATCGTGAAGAAAGCTATGAGAAAAGCACGTGTTCTATTTATCTCTTCTGAGATTCATCCTTACCTTGATTTATCAGAGCAAAGTGAAATCGCTCGCAACCTCCCACAAGGAATTCAAGAGCGCGGTAAAGAGATTCGAACTTTTATGCCTCGATTTGGAAATATTAACGAGCGCCGCAATCAATTACACGAAGTAATTCGTCTTTCTGGAATGAATTTGATCATTGATGATACCGATCATCCCTTGATTATCAAGGTAGCTTCTATTCAAGCGGCTCGTATGCAAGTTTATTTTATTGATAATGAAGAATATTTTCAACGCAAGTGTACCATTCGCGATACCGACGATACTTTCTTCGCCGATAACGACGATCGTACCATTTTCTTCGGCCGTGGAGTGTTAGAAACCGTGAAGAAGTTAGGCTGGTCGCCCGATATTATTCATTGCCATGGTTGGATGACTGCTCTAATTCCAATGTTGATTAAAACTAGCTATAAGGACGATCCTATGTTCCACAATAGCAAAGTAGTTTATTCTTTGTACAATGATTCTTTCACGGAGTCGTTTAACAAGGACTTTAGCAAGAAAATCTTAATGGATGGTTTGAGTGCTGATGATGTAAAGGGATTGGAAGATCCTAATTACGTGAGCCTTACAAAATTGGCAATGCAGTATTCAGATGCGGTGATGAAGAGTTCAACCACATTGCATGATGAAATTGAAGCAGTATTTAAGAGCTTGAGTAAACCAACACTTGACTATAAATCACCTGAAGAATACATTGAAGCCTACGATAATTTCTATGATGAGGCGATGCTTGAAGATTCTGTTCTTGCAGAATAGTCCCCTTTTTTATTCTTTGCGTTTAGCTTCTGTATCTTTTATAAATTCCTTTACCTTCGCTCCCATGTTGAAGAATGTTCGCCGTTCCTTGCAAATTGCAAGCGTAGCCCTATTATTTCTGCTTCCATCTTGTACCGAACCTGACCTGATTGGTCTTGATTTACAGCCAGTTTCAGAAATTCCAGGGGTAAGTATAGAGACCTTGGATGTAGAAAGTTTTGTGGTGATGGAAGATTCACTCATCATGTGGAGTCCACTAAAAAACCTAATTGAGTCGCCAACTCTGTTCATTGGATCTTACGACGATCCATATATGGGCAAAACACAAGCCTCAACAGTTGCTCAAATTCGATTAGGTAATACCATTACAACGACCACTTTCGCTGGAGCAACTACTCCCGATTCGGTGGTGCTAAGCTTTTTGTACAAGGATATTAATGGCGATTCCACTTCCATGCATCATATTAGTGTTTATGAGTTGAATGAAAAATTATATACCGATAGCACGTATTATTCGGCCAGAACCTATGCCCGTTTTGCGACTACTATTGGTCATGCTGATTTAATTCCTTCTTTAACCGATAGCTTGGTAATTAACAATGATACAGTAGTTCCTCAATTGCGTATTCCAATGGATACTGCCTTTGGTGGAAAATTGATGCGAGAATATATTAGCAACCCATCCACCTTCGCGAGTAATACTGCATTCACCGATTATTTTAAAGGGATCGTTATGGTGGATAGTGCCGATGGTATGGGAAGTATTGTTACACTCACATCTACTTCCAGTCTTCACCTTCTTACCATTTATTTTTCGGGTAACAAGAGTTATCAATTTCTAATTGATGCAGGTGCCGTGCGAACCAGTTTCTTTAGTCATCAATATCTTCCTGTAAATTCAGATAATATTGCTGATGATGATTTGGTGGTGGCTTCAATGGCTGGATTAAAAGATAGTTTGGTAATAAATAATATTGCTTCGCTGTATGATGATGGTCCAGTATCCATTAGTTCTGCTCGATTGATATTTCAACTTAAAGATGGATCAGCACCTAATAAATTTAAAGCGCATACCAATTTGTTGGTTTTTGGAAGTGATTCATCAGGAAATAATGTTGCTACCGCAGATGCGAATGAAACCTCAAGTTATTTTGGTGGATTGTATGATGCTACCCAAAATAAGTATACCTTTAATGTTGCGCGCTATGTGCAACAAACATTGAAGAAGGTCGTACAAAACGGTGGAACCGATTACGGTCTTTTCCTTGTCGCTGGTGGAAGTACGAGCAATGCACGTCGAAGTGTAGTGAAAGGCAGAGGCGCAATTAAACTAATCGTTACTAAAACTAAATTCAACCCTTAAGCCATGTGTGGAATTGTTGCCTATATTGGTAAGCAAGATGCTTATCCCATCATCATTAAAGGACTTCAGCGCCTCGAGTATAGAGGGTATGACAGTGCCGGAGTTGCTTTGTTAAATGGAAGTTTGAATGTGTACAAAAAAGCAGGAAAGGTAAGCGATCTTGCTGCTTTCGTAAAAGATAAAAATTTGTCGGGTGTCGTAGGCATGGGGCATACACGTTGGGCTACACATGGTGAGCCGAACGATAGAAATGCGCATCCTCATTTTTCTCAGTCAAAAGATTTTGCAATCATCCACAATGGAATTATTGAAAACTATGCTTCCATAAAAGCAGAATTAATCAAGCAGGGACATACTTTCGAGAGTGATACTGACACCGAAGTATTGGTACATTTGATTGAAGAAATATATGTGAAGGCAGATGTTGCACTCGAAGAGGCAGTACGTTTAGCTTTAGGTGAAGTGGTGGGAGCCTATGCCATTGTTATTTTATCTAAAAACGATCCTAATAAATTAATTGCTGCCCGTAAAGGTTCTCCTATTGTAGTTGGGATTGGTAAGGATGAATTTTTTGTTGCTTCCGATGCTACACCAATTGTAGAATACACGAAGAACGTTGCGTATTTGAACGACGGTGAAGTAGCAGTTATCTCTGATGGAAAACTAACTGTGAAAACCATCGGTAATGAAATTAAAATTCCTTTTGTTCAAGAATTAGAAATGAAACTAGAGGCACTGGAAAAAGGTGGCTACGAACATTTCATGTTGAAGGAAATTTATGAGCAACCACGCTCCATTGCCGATAGTATGCGCGGTCGATTTGATAGTCGCAATGGCACGTTGAAGTTAGGCGGCTTACGCGAATTCGAGACGAAAATTGTAAATGCGAAACGGATCATTATTATTGCATGTGGTACATCATGGCATGCCGGAATGGTTGCTGAATATTTGATTGAAGATTTAGCGCGGATACCTGTGGAGGTTGAGTATGCTTCCGAATTTCGTTACCGCAATCCCGTTATATACGAAGATGATGTGGTGATTGCGATTTCACAGAGTGGAGAGACTGCCGATACTTTAGCAGCAATCGAAATGGCAAAGTCGAAGGGCGCAACTATTTTTGGAGTATGTAATGTCGTAGGATCAAGTATTCCACGCGCAACACATGCGGGTTCCTATACACATGCTGGACCTGAAATTGGAGTAGCTTCTACCAAAGCATTTACTGCGCAAGTAACGGTGCTCACTTTATTAGCATTACAAATTGCACACAAACGTGGATCCATTGCTGAATCACGCTTCCGTCAAATATTAAATGAGCTCGAAGCCATTCCACAGAAAGTAGAAAAAGCTTTGAAGTCGAATGATAAAATTTTAGCGATTGCTCAAGAGTATAAAAACGCTAGAAATTTCTTGTACTTAGGCAGAGGATATGGTTTTCCAGTTGCGTTAGAAGGCGCTTTGAAGTTGAAAGAGATATCTTACATTCATGCTGAAGGTTATCCTGCTGCAGAGATGAAGCATGGTCCTATTGCTTTGATAGATGCAGAAATGCCTGTCGTAGTGATTGCAACCAAGCACGGATCTTATGAGAAGGTGGTGAGCAATATTCAGGAAGTGAGAGCACGTAAAGGAAAAATTATCGCCATCGTAACAGAGGGGGATACACAAGTGAAGGAACTTGCCGATTACGTTATAGAAATTCCAGAGACGGATGAGATTTTAGTTCCTTTAGTGAGCGTTGTTCCATTACAACTCTTAGCATATCATATTGCGGTATTGCGTGGATGTAATGTGGATCAGCCAAGAAATTTGGCGAAGAGTGTAACGGTGGAGTAATACCGAAAAAGCAAATTATTTTACAAGAACCTTTCTGTACAATTCCCCAATTTTTTCGGGACTGTAATGTTGTGCAATATCATCAAATGCTTTTTGTTGTAAAGCGGCAGCATTATAATTTCCGTTAATAAGTGCATCCATTTCTTTGGCTAAAGAATCGGCATGCTCTGACTGAAATAAAATCCCGTTTTTACCATGTGTAATTAACTCCGCATTAGGAGGTAAATCAGAAGCGATAACTGTTTTAGGAAAACTCATGGCCATCAGCAATACACCGCTTTGATAGATGCGCGTGTAAGGAAGTACAAGGGCACTGGAAATGGAAAATAAATAATCACGTTCTTCATCTGTAATATGTCGAATGACAGGGATCACTATATCTTTTAAATTCAAAACGGTAATAATATCATCATATCGATCCCAAGTATCATCTCGTAGTTTTCCTGCTATAATTACTTTGAAATCAGCTTTCGTTTGAGAGATGGCTTCCAACAAAACATCCAAACCCTTCGCTTTTTTTATTTGTCCGAAGAAGAGCAGGAGTGGGGTTTTTTCTAGTAAACATCCAGGTAGCATTGCATGAATTTTTCCAGGAAGATGGGCGTTCGATTTTAATTGATCAAGTAATCCAGGTGCTTCATGATATGGGCGAAACAAATGCCGGAAGTGTACATGTGGGATAACAAATGTTGACTTTTCGATTGATTCGTTCAATGAAAGTATTAATTCAGTTTTGCAAAATTCATTGTGGACAATACGTATATGTGGCAATTTTTCAATTACCATTTTTCGAACAATAGGTAAAGTGATAGTATCTAAACTTTCAATATCATGAACGATAGCACAAAGACGAAATCCCATAAGGCGTGCAAGGGCAAAAGTTACTAAATCAAAAAATCCTGCTCTAAAAACATGTACAATAATCCAATCGACTTTGTTTTTTTTACATTGGCGAATCGCTTTAATAAATCCAAAGAAATTACTCGTGATTGCTTTTACCTTTGAAACACCCGTATTAAAAAATACCTGATGGACTTTTACAGCAGATGTACTGGACTTAAAATTAGAGAATAATTCTACTTGATGAGAATTATTTTGTACACCTGAAAGTAATAATAAATCATAATGATCCATACCGGCTTTAACACCGACGGGATCAATGATGGAAATTTTTAAAGCACTTACTTGCTCCACACTATTCTTTTTTGGTCTTCAAATTTTTGCTATAAATAGAAATCATATATTGCCAAAGTGGTGTTGTGGGTCCAACATTTTTTATCGTCCATTTTTCAATAGGAAGGCTTTTGTCTTCTACTTCATAAAAAGGATCCCAGCATTCAGTACCTGCTTTGTAGGCAAACAAACTCCAACTGAAGTTAAATTTTTCTAATGTAACACAGACATCTTTTACCCATTGATCTGCTCCTGGCGACCATCTGGCAGCTTGATATTCTCCAATATAAATAGGGTATCCATATTCTAATTCAAATTTCTTAACCAAATTCAATCGATTTTCAATGACAGCAATATTCCAGTTTTCATTCTTAATTTTTCCTGGATAAGTAACGTTGCGATCGCGTTCTCTAACTCCCTGATGGGTAAATTCATCTGGTAAATACATATGAGCACCATAAATCAAATGTTTATCTTTAATATTATAAGGTTTAAAACCTTTGTAATTGGTAGGCTTTCCCCAAGGTCCAGGTGTCAACAAAAACCATCTTTCCTTATCATACTTTCGAATTGTATTTATTGAATTTTGATAAAACGCTTCTATCCCCGGAGGGATCTTAGCTCCTCCTTTGGCTTTGATAGCAGGCTCGCCAATCACTTCGTAACCGGATAATTCATCGCCTCGATTTTTAAACTTATTAGCGATTATATCTATCAAACGAAAAGTGCTATCTTGATAGGATTTCTTCGTCCAAAACTCCGCAGATTTATCATCCACCTCTGATTTTGGATCTAACACTACAAAATTAAAAGCAACAATGGAAGTAATGCCATGCTTTTTACAAGCGTTTAAAATTCTCTCTACCCAATCAAGTTCATCATAAAAGGATTTTACGGGTGAAGTTTTAAGTTTTCTGGAGCGAATAGGAGCTTTCATCTCTATTCGAACAAAGTTCACTCCAATACTTGCTAAATAGGCGATATCATTGGTGTCGGAATGGTGAGATTGGAAACTAACACCACGCCATGGCCAGTTTTTAGGTAGTTCTGAAATGGAATTTTCATTACCAAATGTAATCGGAACATTCGTATCGTTTTTAGGATTTTCAGAAGGCGTATTAGTTTGGGTAGTTTCCTCATTGCTTTTGCTCATGGAAGCAGGGGTGTTCTTACGAATACACATTAAAGGGATTAAGAGAACAAAGGCGAGACTAAATAAAGTAAGTGATTTTGATTTATTCATGATTCTGTAGGCTTGATATTATTCGTTCATTTAAACTCAAGTCAAATAACTTGATAATCTAAAAGTACAAAAAATGTTTCGTAAACTTGTTATTGAGGGCTGTTTTTTTTAGTAATGACATAGTATCGATAATAATAGATGATTGCAAAAAAGATAGAAGGTAAGCCGAGGTATTTAATATTTGAAGCAGCAGTGATCATATCTAAGAAAATAAAGAATAGGCCATATTGACATGTTGTAAGCAAAATATCCTGCTGGTGCCGAAGTTTTTTGGTCCAACTTATTACAAGTATGAAAGGAATATAAAAGATAAACGTGCCAATAATACCATATACGAACAGATTTCCCAATATACCTACGTCAGCAGCATAGAAATAACCGAGGATGCCTGAAAACCCACCTTTATATTGAAAGCTAACAAAACCATTACCAAACCATGGATGTTCTGCAATTCCCTTAAGTGCAATGGCACTTTCTTTTAATCGAACACTCGTTGAGTACTCCGAAGTCTGTTCACCAGTTACAATGGTTGATGCATTTGAGAAAAGCGTAAAATAATGATCGATTAAATCTGGTTGGAATATTGTCAAAAGGCTAAGTGAAAGAGCGAAAGCAATGGTTCCATATGCAATATAAATGATTTTTTTATTGAGAGTAACATTGCGTAAAAAATAAAGCCCTATGGTCATAGTTATCATTAAAATTTGGGATCGATCTTGAATATAAATGAGAAAATATAAGATGCCAAATAGAAGAACAATTGTATACTTGAACTTATTTAAGCGGAGAATTTTTAAGCATGAAATTAATATTATGGTTGCAATTACATCACTTGGAAAGCCATATTTCCATCCTTTATTGATATTGTACTCTACGAATTCCGTATTACTAAAAATTGTTGGATTGATGAATATGCTAAAAAAACTCATGATGACCATGATTATGATTAAAGAAATAATAAGGTATCTTTCTAGTTTTTCTAGCGATATTTTTTTTCGCTGGAGCATAATCAGTAAAAAGTACCCAGCAAAGATGATGAAGTGTTGCCTTTGAGCCAACAAACCCATTAGATATGGTTGTCCAAATTCAACGTATGCTTGCCAGGCAACAATAAATGGGAGAATAAACAGGGGAATTAATACCAGTTGATAGACGTTGCTTCGTTCATTGATCCAACCTAAAATAATTTGTCGAAGTGAAATTGAAAATGTAATTATGACTATGAGTACAAATAGCAATTCGAAAATTCCACTTGGAAATCGAGCCAACACGCGAAAACTAAGAATGAAAAATAGCACCCAGAGAAATGGTAGTATAAAACTATTCTTGCTAATATTTATAAGTCGATTCAATTCCATGATGCGATATTGCGTTTGCTAAAATGAATTTATTTCCAAGCGTTTAAATTAAGTCCGCTTAACAGTTCAGTCTGTATTACAGAGGCAGCATAGTATTCTTTTAGTTCTTTTCTAAGATTGTCAGGTAACTTCGGTAACGTATCTTTTGTAAGGAGAAATCTTTTAATTTTATTTTTTAATTGATCTTTAAATAATCTTGCTGATAATTTACGAAACTTCTCGTTTTTATAAAGAGTACTTATAAACCAATTTTTTCCGGACAGGGTAACATTTTGTAATTCGATCGATTCCGACTCATTTTGATATTCTATTTCTAAAAACTGACTGATCTGTTTTAATGATTCATAGGGATGAGTTACAAGATTTTCATGAAGTAAGAAGTGAATCTGTTCTTTCTTGAATACATCCAAATAGCGCTTGATCTGCGGAGCATAATCGCTAACAGAAAAGTACTGCTGATAATAATTTTTAGTAATAGGATGATCCTTTCCATTTCTGAAAATCGTTTCAAAATCTGCAAGTACTAAACCTAAGCTATAATCCATTAAATAATGGGAAAAGGCTCTTGTTATAGGATTCCTTAACGAAATAATTATTCGAGCTTGAGGCTGGTATTCATAGATTCGATGTGGTACCTCTGGATAAAACAGGTAAGATACGCTCCCTTCACCACAATATTTTGTTTTGATTGATGGATGAAAGAGTGATAGGTATTCACTTTCTGTTTTAATGTTTATTTTTTTGTAATAAAGTTGTTGCGCTTCAATTTCCGACCAACTAAAATAATTTGGTTCTTTTTCAGAACTCATATTCACTTGAGGATGTTTTTCAAAATAGGCATGCAATGCAGTAGTTCCTGCTTTAGGAGCTCCTACTATAAAAAGAGATGGTTTTTGTCGCATGTTTAGGATTCGATTTAAGACATCCAATTTGAAAGATCTCGTTGAATTATTTTTTCAAGTTTTTTGATATCTTCCAAATAACGTTCGGTCATCCATTGGCGATCTTCTTGAGTCATTGTGGGCACTTTACCTGTTCTGAAAAAAAAGTTTTTTACATTTGAACGCCAGCTCTTAGGCAAGGATCTAAATATTTTTCTTTTTATTCCCGTTTGTGTAATTAGTTTGATGAGTCCTGGATTTTTAGGAATTTTCGCTTCGTTAAATTTTTCTTGAAAGTTAATAGATGTGATATTTTCTAATTCTAAAAATTCAAATAAATCATGCGTTAGTAATTTGTTGTCTTTTTTTAGATCATCAAATAAAAATACGCGTACTTGGTGTTTTGGAAACAGATCAAAATATTTTTGGACATGATCCGCATATAACCCTAATTCAAAATAAAGGTGTGATATACTCCAACCCTTTCTCACTTTAGCGTCGTCATGAAGTACTTCATCTCTAAATGATAACGTAGTTCTTCCATCTCTAAGATTAGCAAGATAATGTGAATAGGCCCTGTCAGCTGGTTGACGCAGAATTAAAATAATTTTCATGTCTGGAAAATCACGATGAATATTTTCAGCCGCTACCTTTGAATATAGATACGAGTTACTTATTTCTCCTATTGCTTTTTTGTTATTTGCAAATCGATATAACTTAAGATAATGATCCCGATTCAAAATATATCCACCCCATTGATCAGCGGTCATATCACTGTTTACAAATTTTTCAATGTCTAAATTTTTACTTCGCTCATAGATTTTATATTCATCGCTAAAATTTTCTGGTCTAATGTCCTGTGAAAAATGATTCGTCTCCTTAATGGGACTCATATATACATCTCGATGTTGTTTTAAATAGTGATACAAGGATGTTGTTCCACACTTAGCAGCACCTGCAACTACAAAATTTGGCTTGTGTATTATTTTATCTTCAACCATTTGTTTAAATCCATATGAATTAATTTCGATAATTTATTAATGTCGCTATTAAAGTATTCTAGAAGGATATTGTTCGCCTCTTCGGATAATTTTTCTTCTGTTGTTTTTTTGAATAGTATTTTTTTAATAATATATTTTATGGATTTATTGGAAATTGCTTGCCTAATTCTAATGCGAAGGTAATTGTTAGTTATAATTTTAGTTACAATAGAATTTCGTGGTAACACTCCGCTATTAAATTCTCTCTTTAAATTAGGTTCAAAATCTGGTGAAACTTCCAAAAATCGAAAGATTATTTTTATAGTGTTTGGTGCATCTTGGCGCAATTCATCACTTAGTAGGACTAAGATTTGTGTGGATGGAAATACGTCATAATAGCGCTTAACTTGTTCGTAATATTCACTAAGTTCATAGTACAAAGATTTACTTCCCCAGCTTTTTGATGGATTACTCTTATCTTCCAATAACGCTTTCTGAAAATCAAGGGTAGTGACCGCCATCCTTCTATCCATTAAATAATGGGAATACATTCTTTGAACAGGTTGACGTAATACGATAATAATTTTAGCTTTCGGATTAAAACTATAAATATTCTTTGCTGCTACATTGGAGTATAAATACGAAGCACTAGCGTCGCCTAGCGCGGTTTCACTTTTAGCGTTTCTAAATAAAGCCAAGTATTGATCTTCTTCAGTGATGAAAGCTCGATGAATATTAGTTTTCATTGGGCCTTTGATAAAGGCATCTATATTCAAAAGGCTTATTCTTTCTTTGACCTGTGGACGAATGGCATTTAAATTTATATCAGTCGAAAAGTAATTAGGTTCTTTAATGGGACTCATGTATACAGCAGGATGCTGTGCTAAATAATGATACAAAGAGGTGGTCCCTGCTTTTGCTGCACCTACAATAAAGAAATTTGGTTTTAATGGACTCAAGTTTTGTTTTAATTTGTTTGGTGTGGTCGTTTTAATCCAGGAAAATAAATGGAGATTAATCCTAGTTTTTTATAAGCATAATACACTGCAGCTAAATTCCAGAATATTTTGGAAACCATAGAAGAAATGGCTGCTCCTTCAATACCCATCTTTGGAACTAGTATAAAGTTTAAGCTGATTCCAATGAGGGCTGCAATGATGATGATTCTATTGTATTGCAATTGGTATCCCGTCATCATGAGAAGAATCCCCACCGAACCTGTAATGCAATTGATGAAATTACCGGCTGCTAGTATTTTCAAACTAACTCCGGCGGTCGTAAATTCTTGGCCGAAGAGAGAAAGAAGAAATTCGGGAAATAGTAAGATGACTATTGTGATAGGTGCGGTCGTATAAAATAAAAGTCGAGTAGAGTTATAAACATATGTTTTTAATCGGTTTTGATCATTGGAGCTTTTTATCTCTGCAAAGGTAGGAGCTTGAATAGCATTTACAGCCATTAAG
This sequence comes from Bacteroidota bacterium, assembly GCA_031411335.1. Lineage (GTDB taxonomy): Bacteria > Bacteroidota > Bacteroidia > AKYH767-A > OLB10 > JAJTFW01. The sequence goes on along the minus strand of JANOAX010000197.1, from coordinate 10,914 downwards.
ATGGCTGCTGAAGCAGAGGATATTTTAAATGCAGTATCGTAGATGCCAACATGGGCCTCCGACCAATAAATGCCTATAACAATATTATCTACCCAATTAAGTATAAAGAAAATGGATCCAGTCATCATCATCGGTAATGATTCTTTTACCATGTTCTTCCAATCAATTGAAGTAGAAGATTGAATACTGGATATATTTGAATACTTTCTCCAACTTACAAAATAAAAAATAGCCACTAGAATCGTTGAACTTGTAAAACCCATCACCGGTGTAAACGCAATTTTTAGTTGAAAGGCAAAAAAGAGGAGTATTGCATTCAATAATGGAATAATAGTTTTGAATAAGGTGAAACCTAACATGTTTTTCGAACCTCTGAAGGCACCTGCATGTAATGTGATCCAAACAAATGGAGGTAGAGCTAAACTCATTACTTTTAAATGATCAGTCAGTACAGGTTTGTTGAAAATGCTTTCTGCAATGAAAGGTGATAAAAAATACATGAGAAGTGCAAAAAGTATGGAAGAAACTGCTGTTGTTCTTAATGATGTTTGATAAGCGCTTTTTAAAGCAATCAAATCATTCGATGCTTTTGAAGCAGCAACTTTTCTAATAAGCAGATTGTCGAGTCCTAGTAAAGCTAAAATGGAAATAAGTTGCATCACGGTAAAGGAAAGGGTAAAGGTGCCCAACATGCCCGGACCTAATAAATGCGCCACCGTAAAAATGAAAAGATATTGCGTAATCATACCACCACCTTTTACAGTCAGTGCTATGCCGCTCTTCTTGAGCATAAAGAAAGTATCTTTTTGTTCGTCTTTTTTACGCATTTTGTCCTTGCACAAAGATGACCATTATTCTGCTTTTTAGAGAGCAGAATTAGTGATTCTATTACAAGATTTCAACTAATGGAAAATAAAAAAGAGGCCGGTTTTGCCGACCTCCTTGGAACTAATGAAAAGTATAAAAAAATGTTTGTGCGCTATTTCAATCATCGGAAGGTGATGATTGTCGGTTTAATAGTCGGGTCAAAATATTGTATAACAATAAGTTAAGAACACGTTGTACTAAGTGCTCTTAGTAAATTATCACTGTCTTGGACATTTTTAAGAGGAACGTTGCGTTGCGAATCACTTATAAAATTTATTCTTTACTGAAGTTGAAAGATTTTATCAACGATATGAAATGCTGTTTTTTGATTTAATAATTTTTACAAAGAACAGAAGTCAAAGTGAATTTTAGCTTATGTTACTATTAAATTGTAATAAATTTTTGTGTGAATTCTTCATGTTGAATTCGAATGTTAACATTAATTTAAAAAAGAGTTTCTTTAATCCATCGGTTTTACAATTTGATAATAGAATGATAATTTGAAAAGTAATCAATTCGGATTACAGGTTTATACTTTTGCATTCAATATAATTCTAAACATCTCATCGCAGCCGAAATCATGAAAAAATTTACCATCTTATTCTTGTCCTTCATATTAATGTACCAATTGGGAAGTAGCCAAAATGGTTTGGAAGGGGTCATTGTAGAAAAATATTATATTTCTAATGCTGCTGATGCAGCGGGAAGTTCTGGTGTATTACCATCTGGATCTACTACCTATCGTATTTTTATTGATTTGTTACCTGGTTATACATTTCAAGCTGCATACGGAGTAGCAAATCATGAACTTCGTTTTCAAACAACTACTGCCTTTTTTAATAATGAAGATTATGGAGCTACAACACCTACTTTTAGTAAAACGAATGCGAGAAATAATACAGTAATGTTAGATTCTTGGTTCAGTGGCGGCGCCTCTTGTGGAGGGAATTATGGTATTTTAAAAACAGAAGATGGTGCAGCAGGCGGAACTAATGTTATTAATGCAAATGGAATATTAGCAAACAACGACCCAATCGCAGGAATTCCTTTAACTACACAAGATGGAATTTATACAGCTGTAACTCCTTCTGTAACCGTACTCGGATTTACTCAAGCAGAACTAGATGTGATCGACGCAACCAGTAATGTTGGAAATTTAATTTCTACAACGAATGCTTCATGGGCTGTTTTGGGCGGTTCAATAGGCCCAATTCCATCTGTAAATAAAATACTAATTGCACAGTTTACGACGAATGGTACTTTTTCTTTTAAATTAAATATTCAAATTGGAACACCAACACCAGGTGTTTCTCAGAATTATGTTGCTGAAAATGCAACTGGAAGCGAAATTCTTTTTCCTGCATTAATTTATCCAGCTCCCTCTAATCCTACCGCTCAGGTTTCAATTTCTAGTAACACTACTTTCCCTGTTTGTGATGGAACAAGTGTTACGTTTACTGCAAATCCAGTTAATGGCGGAGCAACACCATCTTATCAATGGAAGAAGAATAATGTAAATGCGGGTACCAATAGTCCAACGTATACTCTTACTGGATTAAAAACAAATGATGTTGTAAAATGTGTAATGACTTCAAGTATTGCCGGATCATTAAATAATCCCGCAACCTCTAATTCAATAGTTGCACAAATTATATCTAAACCACTAGCCGATATAAATTCTATTGGACCATTAACTTTCTGCTCAGGTGCAAATGCTTGTACTCTCTCTACTACTTCAAATCCTGGAGATATATATGTATGGTATAAAGGTGCAGCAGCAATTGCAAATTCTAATAGCTCCACGTATGTACCTACAAGTACCAACTCTTATAAAGTAAAAGTGACTAATAGTAGCGGTTGTAGTAAAACTTCTACAACAATAGGTATAACTGTAAATGCATTGCCGACTTCAAGTGTAACAGTCACAGGGCCTACTACTTTTTGTAAAAATTCTTATGCTTGTACCTTAACTGCAAACAGCGGCGCTGGATTAACTTATCAATGGAAAAAAGGAAGTGTTGATGTAGTAGGCGCAACAGGAATAACATATCAGCCTAACACTACGAGCACTGCGTATAAAGTAGTAGTAACAAATGCAAACGGTTGTTCTAAAACTTCTTCTGCAACCGCAATTGTTGCCAATGCAGTTCCTACAGCTACTGTTACACCACAAGGACCAACAACTTTTTGTAGTGGCGATAGCGTAGTATTAAAGGCAAACAGCGGTGCCGGTTTAACTTATCAATGGATTAAAGGCGCAACTCCTCTCGCAGGACAAACTTCAATTAATTATTCGGCTAAAACACAAGCTTCTTATAAAGTAACTGTAACAAATGCTAACGGTTGTACAAAAAATTCATCAACGGTTTCAATAACGGTTAATTGTCGTGAAGGGGATTCATTCGGAATTTCTGATGGAAATGAAAGTCTTTCTACTTATCCAAATCCGACGAATGGTCCATTCATGATTAATTATTTTAACAATGATTTAATTTCTACTGATGCACAAATAGTAATTCTAGATGTTTTAGGTCGAGTGATTTATACGGAGGAAGTTGAAATTGTTGACGGAGTATTTAACAAAGAACTTTCGTTGGAGAACCCATTAGTGAATGGAATGTATTTTGTTTCCTTAAACTATAGTGGAAAGGGAATTACCAATAAGTTCTTGGTTGATTAATGTATATTTATTAGCATAAATTTCAAAAAGTTTAATTCAAGTTAGTAATGAAAAAGTATTGTTGGTGTTATTTGTTTTTTTGTTTTATATTGAATTCAAATGCAAATGCACAAAAAGGGTTGGAGAATATTATAGTGGAGAAGTATTATATTTCCACAGCTGCCGATACAATAGGAACAGAGTTAGGAGGGTATCTTCCTATTGGCTCTGTTACTTATCGTGTGTATGCCGACTTAACTCCCGTTCATCGACTTCAGGCCATTTATGGTGAAGCGAATCACGAATTAAAAATTGCTACTTCTACTCGTTTTTTTAATTGTGCAAAAAATGATGGAAAGTCATCCACTGAAATAGAACCTTCTTTTCTTAAAGAAAGTACTTTGCTGTTGGATTCATGGGTCAGTGTTGGTGCTGCATGCTTAGATTATCAAGCGGTATTAAAATCATTGGATGATTCACTTCCCACTTTCGTTGAAAGTAATGAATTGAAAATATTGAGAAATGATGAGAAGGATTTAGGTATTCCATTGACAAGAAGAGATGGAATGAAGAAGTTAAAACTACAATCGGGTGCTGTGTTTTTCAATTTCGATAAGGAGTTGCAAAATTTCCAATATGCATTTCGAGATTCAGTAGATGGCAACATCAGTACACTGAATGGTGCTTGGGCTTCTTTTGGTGGATCTGTGGGCCCACATCCTGCAAATCAAGTATTGTTAGGTCAATTTACGACCGATGGTGTATTTAATTTTGAGTTGAATTTATTAATAGCCACGCCAGGAGGAGGATCTGAGAAGTTTGTCGCAAAGAATCCGGTAGATAGCGAATTCGTTTTTCCTGCTTTAATTTATACTTCTTCACCTAACAATAAATCGCCTCAGATCTTGTTAGCCGTTGATCAACAGCAAAAGAAGAAAGGAGTAGGTGCAATAGAATTATTGGCTACGACCAGTGATGAAGATGGAAAAGTAGTAGCTGTCGATTTTTATGTTAATGATCGATTGTGTTATACGGATTCTTCTTTTCCGTTTACATTTAGTTATAATGGAAATTCAAAGGATGTAATCATTTCAGCATCTGCAATTGATGACAAGGGAGCTAAGTGCAGATCTAAAAATATATTTCTTTCTGGTACTATTTCTCCGCACGATTAATAACGAGGTTTGTTAAATTATTGTTTTCAATTGGTACCAATTTTGGTATTCCTTAACTCAAAGTTAATCTTCTTTTAAACAATAATAAAGGGTAATTGTTGAGTTTTGTCGTCTGATTGCTTCTATACAAAGCAACTGATTTTGGAACTAGTATACTTAACATTATCAATTAATATTTAATACCATTTATTATGAAAAAATTAATACTCCTTTCTGGACTTCTCATGACCAGCTTGTTTCTTCAAGCACAAAATGGGTTGGAAAATATCATTGTAGAAAGATACTATGTATCGGAGCCAAATGATACAAATGCAAATTCTACTGGAGGTATTCTCCCTGTGGGATCTGTAACCTATCGCATTTATGTGGATATGTTACCAGGATATAAATTTCAAGTATGTTACGGAGTTCCAACTCATGAAATGAGAATTGAAACTTCAACTTTGTTTTTTAATAATGAAGATCGTGGATCTACTTCTCCTAATTTTTCTTTTGTGAATGCAGCAAAGAATACTGTAATGCTCGATTCATGGTTGTCAGTCGGAGCTGCATGTAATGGTTATTGGGGAGTTATGAAAACAGAAGATAATGGAGTAAATAACATCATTAATAACTTTTCACCACAGGTGTTACAAGGTACTGATGTTTCTGCAGGATTGCCTCTTACTCAACAAGATGGATTGATTGCAGGTACTCCAGAGCCTTTTAATGAATTAGGTTTGACAAATGATATTATCGTTTTTGATAATCAAAACGATGGTACTAATGGTCCTTTGTTTTCAAGTTTTAACGGTTCTTGGGTAGCTTTGAATGGAGCTTCAGGTCCTGATACTTCGATTAACAAAGTATTAATAGCGCAAATTACAACCGACGGAACTTTCTGCTTTAAATTGAATGTGCAATTACGCTCTCCAATACCAGGTGTTGTTGAAAATTATGTTGCTGACAGCCCAACTGGAACTGAAATTGCTTTTCCAGGTTTACAATATTGTTCAAATGTGGGAAATCCAGAATTTGCTGTTGAAGGTCCTGCGTTTAGTCTATATCCAAATCCAACTCATGATATTTTTGGAATGTGGGTTTTTGCAAGTAGACAGCCTGGAATTTACAATTATAAAATTTATTCAATGGATGGAAAACAGATGTTGAGTAAATCTTTAGGCGCCACTCAAGTTGATGTGATGGAGAAAGTGGATTTGTCAAACTATCCTTCTGGAATCTATTTTGTAGAACTTTCTGTTGATGGACACTCTTCTACCAAGAAACTAGTTAAAAATTAATTGTAGCTTTTAAATAGTTTTAGTTTGATTAATTCTTGAAATTATTAAGTTAATGATGAATGTATCGTATCGTTTGTTAATTGTAATAGGCTTCCTATTTTTATTTGTTAATTCTGCAAAATCACAGGGCGTGATTCGAGGAAAAATAACAGATGCAAATGGAGAAACATTGATCGGAGTAACTGTCGTTGAGAAAGCAAATCCAAGCAATGGACAAGTTAGCGATTTAGATGGTAATTATTCAATAAAGATTGTAAATAGTGAACCTGTCGTTTTGTTAATTACCTATGTTGGTTTTACTACTATTGAACAAACTTTTCAATTAGCAAATAATGAAATTAAAGTGCAAAACTTTGTTTTGAAAAGCGCTGCAACTGAAGTTAAAGAAGTGGAAATTCAAGCAAAAGCAATTAAAGCTGCAGATTACTATATGGAGAATATGAAGAAGAAGTCGGCAACTACGATCGACTATGTTTCTTCAGAAACCATGCGTAAAACTGGTGATAATAATGTATCAAGTGCCATCGCACGTATCACTGGTGTTTCAACGAGTAGTACCGGTTTTATAACCGTAAGAGGCATCGGTGATCGATACGTGCGTACTACTATAAATGGAGCAACTATTCCAACATTAGATCCTTTTACCAGTAATATCAAATTGGATTTTATTCCAGCAAATTTGGTGGACAATATTATTATTACGAAAACGGCTTCTCCTGATCTTCCTGGAAATTGGGCAGGTGCTTATATTTCTGTCGAAACAAAAGATTACCCGGAGAAATTATCGATTACTGTGGAATCACAAATCGGATATAATTCACAGAGTACTTTTAAAAATGTATTAACAACAGAAGGAAGTGCTACCGATTGGATGGGTTATGATGACGGGTTCAGAGATCGTGATCATAATCATGTGCAGTATATTAATCGACCAACGCAATATCAAGAATTATGTGCTTTGGGCTTGAAAGATTATTTTGCTGGCTTGGGAGTAACAGCGAGTTGGGAGCAAGGTACAGAAGCTGGAAATAATTATTTCAAATTGGGACTTATTCAATTGGGATTATTAGGAGCAGCGGAAATTAATGATCCCGTAGCTTACAATCAAGCACTATCATTATATGCTGCGAATTATGAATTGCAGGCCTTTGATAAAGTAAATGAATCTTTGCCGGCTTATGGAAAATCTTTTCCTAATAATTGGATCCCGTTTAGGAAGAAAGCACCTCTTAATTTTAGTCAGAGTTTTGGTATTGGAAATCAAATTTCTGTAGGAAAGGATGATGTTATTGGATTTTTGTTCGGACTTAAATATGGAAGCTCAGTTTCCTACGATCCGCTAGCTAACGGAACTAGAATTGAAAAAAGAAATGATGAAGAGACCACTTTGTATTCAGCTAGTCAAAGTTTAAGTAGAGAGCAAAATGGGTGGAGCGCGTTGCTAAATTTGGCCTACAAATTTAATCCTCGACATTCAATAGGCTTACTTTTTATGCCAAATTTGAATGGAGTAAATAATACGCGTGAAATTTATCAAAGCGAATTGATCGATTATCCTGGTCAAAGCTCTACCGTTTATGATCAGTATTATGAAGAACGTAAGCAATTTATTTATCAAGCTAAGTCGGAACATTTTTTTACAAGATTGAAAACAAAAGTCGAGCTGAATGTTTCTTATACAGATGGGAATAGTGATGTTCCGGATTTTAAAACTTGGGATGTCTTAGACTTGACTGGTCAATTTTTAAGTGGGCAAGATGGAAATAGTCGATTCTTTAGGTATTTGGATGAAAATGTTCTAGACACACGTATTAAATTTGATTTTCCAATAGGTGATGTGCCTGGCATGAATCGTAAATTTATTTTTGGAGCATCAAGAGTGTATCAAGATAGAGATTTTGAACAATATTCCTACAGTTTGGGTGCTACAGACAGTAGTGGAAATATTCAAACAGGTTCATATTTTATTCCAAATAATGATTTGGAAGCTTTCATGTTGCCTTCGGAGTTTGAAATAGAAAGTTATTTTTTTCAAGGGATACCGAAGCATCGAGCTAAGAAATTTTATTATGATGATGCCAATCCAGCTAACCATACTATCGGGAATTCTGAAGTTTTGTCGGCTTTTACCATGTTGGACTATAGCATTAATTTTCGTTGGCGAGCTTCTGTTGGTTTGCGTGTAGAAAAAACGGATTTGTTTGCCGATGTTTATGAATACGATAAAAAAGGATATGGACCGAATGATTTTAGACGCAGATTTGAAACGGATATGTATATTGCGAATCCGGGTAATTTTAATGTAACTAAATTTTTGCCAAGTATAAATATTATTTATAAACTTCGTGAGGAAGACAAATTAGCAATGAATTTGCGTGCTAACTATAGCCGGACTACGGCATACCCTACTATTCGCGAAATAACGGAAACAAATGTTTATGATTTTGAATTAAGATCTGTTGTTATTGGAAATTCAAATTTGAAAGAAGTAGATATTGATAATTTTGATGTGAGATGGGAATCCTTTTTTAAGAGCGGGAATTCGCTTTCTATAAGTGGATTTTATAAGGATTTTAATAATCATATTGAATTGGTTAATTCAATTGGAGGCGGGTACTCATGGCAGAATGTTGATAATTCGTATGTATTAGGAATCGAAGTGGAAGGAAAGAAAAATATTACTTCTCATTTAGAGTTTAGAGCTAATGTTGCTCTGATAAATTCCGAAACTAACTTCAATTTTAAAACTGTGGAAATTGTAAATAGTGTTCGTACTGAAGTTCCAGGTGAAATAGTAAAGAGAAAAATGTTTGGTCAGTCACCTTATGTCGCAAATGCGATATTAAGTTATAAATGGGATTTGCCGAAAATTTTGGTGACTGCTTCTTATAATATTCAAGGGAAGAAATTAGTGATCGCTAGTGATGAACTAGCTCCTGCGGTTTATGAATTACCTCGCAATGTATTGGATTTGAAGATAACTAAAGACCTTGGAAAACATTTTATAATTGCAGTTAACATCAGAGATCTTTTAAACGAACCCGTTACTCGCGAATATGATAATGATAGTTCTCTTGGAAAGAAAAATTACGATAGCTTTCGTTGGGGAACAAATTATAATTTGGGATTAACCTATCGACTCTAATTCGCTAGAACATGAAAACATATAATATTGCTAAAATTTTAATTTGCTGCTTCCTTTTTGTGGTAGGGATGTTGTCAAGTTATGTTGCTTCCTCTCAAATTGCAGGATTGCATGTAGAAACATATTACATCGTTGATGCAAATGATGCGACCGATACAACAGGGGGACGATCACTTTCTGTTGGGGAAAAAACATATCGTGTTTATGTCGAATTGATGCCAGGTTCAAGAGTGAAAAAAGTGTATGGAGATATTTATCATCCTTTAACTATAGCAAGTACATATCCCTTTTATAATAATATTGATCGACCCGCTAGTGTTTTTGGATATCAAATAAAGTCATCTTGGATCTCAGATAATCCAACACTAGCGTTGGATAGTTGGTTAACCATTGGAATGGCAACTACCACACAGAAAGGGGTATTGAAATCTTTAGATCCCGATGGTGATGATATTGCAGGTTTGAATAATACAGGTGGAACGGCTTTGATAACTTCAGGACTTTTAGCGAATACAGACCCTTTGATTGGAATTCCATTAACTACAGCAGATGGGTTAGTTCCAAATAATTCTGCATTAGGTCAATGGACTGATGTCGGGTTTAAAGATTTGAGTGGAAATGATACTACTGTTTTTGGACCTATCGCTATAGGAAATAATCTTACATGTAATAATTGCGTTATTCAACAAAATAATGCTCTAAGCGGGCCGAGCGCTGACTCCACGAAGGTCCTCATCGCTCAGTTAACTACTTTTGGCGAACTCTCATTTCAAATAAATTTAACTATTGAAGAGATAGATAGTTTAGGGAATTATTCATTGGTTAATTATGTTGCAACTGATGATACACTTTTATCAGGAGAGCAAGTAAGTCCATTTTTACAGTATCCCCAAGCTTGTGGTTGTAGAGATACTCGGTATTTGGAATATGGTGCCAATTTTGGTTGTGATAATTTAGATTCTTGTAAAACACTAATTGTTTTTGGTTGTACAGATACTATGGCTTGTAATTATGATCCAAGCGCTAATTTTAATATAAGTACTTTATGCTGTTATCCTGGTAAATGTAATGATAGAGATATAAGTCTTGTTTGTCCCGAATTAAATGGAGGTAGATTTGCAAAATCAACAGTGAATATATTTCCTAATCCAGCCGCAGATCAAATTTCAATCGAATTGTATTCAAAAAGTGTGGGTGATGCATCAGTGAAATTCGTAGATGTTATGGGAAAGGTAATTCAAGATTACTCGTTTACATTAGATAGTGAGATTACGAAGAGAAATATCGATATTTCTTTTTTAAGAGATGGATTGTATTTTATTTTAGTTTCTCATCATGATGTATCAGAGTCGAAACGTATTGTAAAAATAAAATGAGATGGAATTTATAATTTCTGGAATTAAACATTTTATGATATTGATTATGGTTATTGTAAAAGAATCCTTGCAAGCAATAGGAAATTATTATAAGTCAAGCTTGCCTTTACTATTTATTTGTTTTTTCTTTTTTATCACATCTTGTGATGATAAGGAAGAAATGGAAGTTCCTGTTGAAGTTAGTTCAATGACGGATATTGATGGTAATGTTTATAAAACAGTTAAAATCGGTAACCAATGGTGGATGGCTGAAAATTTAGCTGTGACGACTTATCGTAACGGCGTTGCCATTACTTCTTTAATTGATGACTTAGTTTGGAACGATACTATTGCCGGATACTGCACTTATAATGGTGGTTATGGTAAGTTGTATAATGGATACGCTGTGGTGGATACAAATAATATCGCACCG
>JANOAX010000196.1:0-10553 GCA_031411335.1 Bacteroidota bacterium | reverse complement strand
TTCTTGTACTTCTTAAGCGCTTTGTCGATTGTTTCGTTTTCTTTAATCGGGACTATGATCATGATCAAATTTTAATTGGACTGCAAAGATACACAGGGAATGATTTAAAACAAGGGAATATGAATTAAAATTATCGATGTGGATAACTCTTGTCTGTAGAATATTTTAGCAATAATGATTGATTTACAGACATTTAATTGTAATGAAAGAGATTCTTAAGTTCTTCTAGAGTGGATTTATATTCATTATCCAACTGCATGCACAAGCCCAAAAGTCCAGAATTCTCCAAATTGCGACCTTTCTTTTCGATTTCTTTGCACGTTTCAGAAAGTCGCTGCGCTCCAATATTGAGGCAAGTTCCTTTCAGTTTATGGGCTGTTTTCCACATCAAGGCGAAATCACCACGTTCAAACCCTTGCACAATATTTTCAATATCCACAGGAGCTTGCTTAATGAACATATCAAGCACTTGTTGCAAGAATCCAGGATCGGTTTGTTTACCGATGTCCATGAGTCGTTGTATGGCTGCTTGATTAATCAAAAGTGCTTCCTCTTCCTTTAAATCTGTTTTTCGTTTCATATTATTTTCAAAAATCTGACTCTTATTTACATTCGACCATTTCAAGATCATTTTCTCAATATCATCCAAACTGATGGGCTTTGACAAATAATCGTCCATCCCAGCCTTTGCACAAAGTCCTTTATCATCATCACCAGCAAAAGCTGTCATGGCAATAATGATAGGCTGTTGCTGACTTGGAAGTTCAGCGCGTATTCTTTGAGTGGCCTCTAGACCATCCCATTCTGGCATTTGTACATCCATAAAAACAAGATCATAATTTCGATCCTTCACTGCATGATACGCTTCTTTTCCGTTGGTAACCGCATGAATGGAATAACCCAATCTTTCAAACAGTTTGCCTGCTAATAAACGATTGATATCATTGTCTTCAGCAAGAAGAATTTGAATATTCTTATTTTCGATTAAATCCGTTTTCTCCTCGGAAGTAAATGGTCGTACCACATCTTCTAGCTCTACTTGTGCAGACTGGTACACTTCATTACTATCGGCTACGCGAGATAAGAATGAAAAATAGAAAGTGCTACCTTTTCCTACCTTACTCTCCACCCAAATCTTTCCACCCATCAAATCAACCAACATTTTACAAATTGTGAGACCTAGTCCTGTGCCTCCATATTTTCGGTATGTAGATGGATCGGCTTGGGTAAATGCTGTGAATAGTTTTTCTGCTGATTCTTTTTCTATACCAATTCCTGTATCGCTCACAGAAAACTCTAGTGAGACTTCGCCGTGTATTTCTTTTTGTTTTTTAATCTCAACCGTAACGCTACCTACCTCTGTAAACTTAATAGCATTCCCAATTAGATTCATCAATACTTGACGCAAACGCGCTTTATCGCCAATAATATAGGTAGGAACATCATCATGAACCTTTGGGATTAACTTTAAATTCTTCTCTTTTGCTTTTCCCGACAAAATAGTTATTGATTCCCCAACCACTTCTTCCACTCTGAAAGGAGCGTATTCAAGTTGCATTTTATTCGCTTCGATTTTAGAAAAATCGAGGATATCACTTATCAATTGCAAAAGTGTTTCACCACTCAACCGAATCACATCAACAAATTCCTTTTGTTCGTTATTTAGGTTAGTAGTATTCAACAAATCCGACATTCCAATCAATCCGTTAAGAGGGGTTCGAATTTCGTGACTCATTACTGCTAAAAATTCAGACTTAGCACTCGTTGCCTTTTCAGCCTTATCGCGTGCTTCCTTTAATGCTTCTTCCTGTTTAATACGATCGGTAATATTACGTCCTGAAAAAGATACACCAGTCGTTAATCCAGTCTCATCTTTCACGGGATACAATAAAATTTCATACACTAGCAAATCGCCGTTCTCATCCTTCAGTTCTTCTCTATAACTAACTGTTTTTCCTTGTAAAACTTTGCGGAAATTTTCCTTCCACAATGCTCTTTTTTCTTTGGGAAGTTGTTCTTCATAAAAAGTTCCTTCATTCAATTCAAGTCCTGTGGCTGTGAAAAAAAGTGAACGATAATGTTTATTCACAACCGTGATATGCCCGAGTGCATCGAGAGAAAGTACGGCTTCACCCGTATTTTCGATGAGTGCTAAAAGATTTTCGCGATTCTGCAATAACAGATGTTGTTTTTGACGCACTTCGCTATTATCAAGTGCTGAAATCACTACAGCATTTCTTTTGGGTAAAACAGCACCTAGAAATTCAAGATTTGCTTGCTTTCCATCCTTTCTCAACACTTTTCTTTCGGTACGATTAATTCTGAATTTCCCTGCTAAAAGATCGCTAAACCATTGCTGATGGGCATTGGAGTCGATGGGATGAATCAGTTGATCAAAATTCAGCGTTTTTAATTCTTCAATATCATATCCTGTAAGTTGTGCAAAGGCTTCATTCACCTCTAAAAACTCTTGATTATCGCCAATAAGTGCAATGGCGTCACTCGTCGATTTAAAAATATCTTCATTAAATGCTTCTTGCGTACTTAATGCTTTTTCATTTTCTCTTTTTGCAGATGAGCGCACTTCTTCATCCAATGAATCAGCAGAGGAGATGGGATGAGAAATAGGATCAGATGCGTTTATTCCGATGGGTTCATCGTGCAGTTGCATAGGAAGTGCAACTTCAAGTGGATCTGCAAAACGACAAAACAAATTTCCTTCGTATACTCTACTGATACTAACATTCACTTTAAATATTCGTCCTTGCAAACTTCGGCAATCGAGTACTTTATTCACGAATGTATTATTATCAACAGCATTCACTAAGAGCATCGCTTCATCTTCCGATAAATCTTCTTGAAACAACTTTCTAAAAGTGAGCTGATGTAAAAACTGAGGACGAAAGATGCCAAACATATTCATGGCCTTTTGATTGGCTTTAATGGTTTTCAATGAAATTCCATCCATGATTAGCCATGCCTCAGGCTGTTGCTCGAAAAGTGCGCTGAAAGAATCTTCCACAGGTTTCTTCTTTTTGCGACCCAACCACAAATACAGAATAACCAGCAAGAGCGCGATGCTCAAGCCGATCATTAATACTGTAAATGCGTTTATAACAAACATTGTTTTTTATCTAACTCCACTTATTCGTTTTTTAGTCGAAAAAGTTACTATTTTTTCTGATAAATTAGTCTAAAAGAGTTAATTCTAAATCGCCTTTTAATTCATGGTAAAGAAATCAAAAAAGAAGATTAAAGTCAAGATCTTTTAATCAATCAATTTTTCCCATTCTTCATTCACAAAGCCAGCCAATTCTCGGATATAGTCTTCCGAAAAATCGAAGCGAACACCTGCCTTTTCATACACTTCAGCTATAGATGCTGTATAACCCATTTTTAGTGCATCTAAGTACTGCTTAATCGTTTGTGAAGGATTTAACCTATAATTCCTCCACATGGCAATGGCGCCTAACTGAGCAAATCCGTATTCGATGTAGTAAAATGGAACTTCATAAATATGAAGTTGTTTTTGCCAAAGCAATTTTTTCACCGACTCAACACCTGTCCAATCTACCGATTTACTGGCAAAACGATCATACGTTTTCAACCAAGCTTCACTTCTTTCTTCCACTGAATGGTTCGGATGCGTATAAATCCAATGTTGAAAAGCATCAACGCAAGCAATCCAAGGTAAGCCTTTTAATACATCCTCCAAATGCTTCCTTTTAGCCATTTTCAACTCTTGTTCATTCTCAAAATAATGATGCCAGTGCTCCATGGAAATTAATTCCATCGACATAGAGGCTAACTCCGCAATTTCACTGGGTAAATTTTTAAAATCGACTAATTCTAGAGGGCGATCCACAATCGATTGAATGGCATGACCCCCTTCGTGAACTAAAGTCACCATGTCACGAAGACTATTCGTAGAATTCATAAAGATGAAAGGAAGTCCGGTCTCGTAGAGAGGATAATTATACCCACCAGGCGCTTTCCCTTTTCTCGAATCCAGATCAATTCGATTTGCTTTCTTCATCTGTGACATACAAGAACCCAAGAAGGGATCAATTTCATGAAAACAAGCAATGGTTTTCGTCATTGCATCATCGGTTGATGAAAACGGTTGAAGCGGAATTTTACCTTTCACCGCAGCCGAAACATCCCACGGTTTTAACACTTCAAGCTTTAATTCTTTTCGATGATGCGTATCAATTTTTTCATTGATGGGCACAAGAAATTTTTCTACGGCTTCATGAAATTGAATACAATCATTTGCTGTGTAATCAAACCTTCCGAGACTGGCGAACATGAAATCTCTAAAATCTTTAAAATCCGCATTCGCAGCAATTTCATTACGACTCACTAGCAGTTCATTCATTAAATCATCGAGTCGCTTAGTGTCTATAGCTCTACGAGCCATAATCTTTTTATAAACTTGTTCTCGAATATTACGATCGTCTTGTTCTAAAAAATTATTTGCTTGTTGCAACGTAATTTCTTGTCCTTCCCACTCTATACTCATGGCTCCAGAGATGGCAGAAAACTCTTGTTCCTTTTGCTGCAATTCGGCAAAAAGGGGAACATTCGCTTCTCTAAAAATCTCCACTCTCTTTTTCACTTGACGCAAAAGAATTTCATACGGTCGACCTTCTAATTGAGACAGGAATGCATTACCTAATAAAAACTGATCGAGCTGATGACTCAGTGGAGCAATTTTAGGTTGAATCTCGCCTACAAAAAAATTGAAGGCGGTAGAATACTCTTCATTCGCTGTATCGCAGCTCATCCGAATATATCGCCATCCCAATTCTTCCTGAAGAAATGCTTCCAGTTCACTTCGATTTCGAAGCCATATTTTCAAATCGTCGACACTTTGTACTTTTCTATTAAGAAGTTCATGAAAGTAGGATTCAACAACCTGCCAATCACTCACTTCTAGTCTTTCAGGCAAATAGTTACGGTCAAGAACAAGAGTATTATTATTTAACATAGGATTTCTATAAAATTTATACGAAGATAATCTTAGCAGAGGCTAACTCATAAAAATTAAAAAAAGAATTGAACAGCAATACGTGAAAAGCAAAAAAGCCGACCTATGGTCGGCTAACTATTTTAAATTGCTTAGCTATTCTTTAGCTTTTGCTGTTTTAGCAGCTTTTTTCTTGGGTGCTGGAGCTTCTACTTCATCAGCTACTTCATCTTTCTTCTTTTTCACAGCCTTCTTTTTCACCGGCTCTTCAACCACTACTTCTTCCTCTATGTTCGCGATAGCTTCAGATGTTTCACCATCGATTTCAGCTTTCATAGCTGCATCCGACTCTTCCGTCCCCACTACTTCCTTCACCAAATTATACCATAAAAACATCTTACGAATATCTGATGCATGAACACGTTCATCATCAAAATCGGGCAATATCTTCTTCAAAGATGCTTTCAACTCAGAAGGATCGGCTTTCGCTGGAACTTTAGATGCGATTGCATCTTGTTCCTTCATTTTTTTAAAAACATCATAAAGTGGAATGTCCTCATCCGTAGTAAAAACCGCAATATCTTTTAACATAGTGATTCTCTGCACAGAAGAAACAGGTTGACGACGACCATCTAGTAAAGATTCAACGACGAATCCGCCATTTCTCATTTGAGCTACCATCTTAAAAAGGCCACTCATGCCCGGAATTGATATAATTTTTTCGAAACTCATGTAATTAAATTAGGCTGCAAAAATAAGCATTCTTACTAATATAATCCTCTTCCCGTTCGATTATACCGATTATTCATTCCATCAATTGATTACAATGATTCAGAACAGAAAACGCAACTCATTACATGGAAAACATTAATTTAGCAATTCTATAAAACACCTAAAATATGTTCAAAAAATTAATAGGATTTAGTTGCCTCCTAATTATGTCAAACACCTTAGTCGCACAGAAAACATATCCAGTAAAGGATTTTTTCAAAAACGCAGAGAAAACTCGATTTCAAATTTCACCGAATGGAGATCAACTCTCCTACTTAGCTCCGTGGAACAATCGCATGAACATCCATGTAGTTCCCATTAATGGAACCACTCCTGTTCGAGTAACCAACTTAACAGATCGTGACATCAGCGGTTATTTCTGGAAAAATAACACGAGTATTATCTATGTACGTGACTTTGGTGGAGATGAAAACTTCCATTTGTTTTTAGCTTCTACAGATGGTAAAACAGAAAAAGATTTAACTCCGTTTAAAGATGTGCGTGTATCAATCACCGATCAACTTGAAGATTTTCCGAATGAAGTTCTCATTGAAATGAACAAAGATAATCCTGAAGTTTTTGATGTGTACAGAATGAACATTACTACTGGAGATATGAAACTAGTTGCAAAAAATCCGGGGAATATTTCAGGTTGGATTACAGATCATAATGGCCAAATTAGAGCTGCCACAACTACAGATGGTGTTCAAACAGGCTTAATGGTTAGAGAAAAAGAAAGTGATCCTTTCACAACAATTATTACAACCGATTTTAGAGAATCAGCCAATCCACTTTTCTTTTCATTTGATAATAAGCAATTGTATGCTGCTTCCAATATTGGACGAGATAAGCAGGCAATTGTTCTTTTAGATATTAAAACTGGAAAAGAAGTTCAAACTCTTTATGAGGATGAAGAAGTTGATGTATCTGACTTAAGTTATTCTCGAAAGAGAAAAGTGCTAACGAGTATTGGAATAGAAAAAGATAAATATGAATATGTCTTTCTAGATAAAGAATCAGAAGAAATGTATACTCGACTTACCGAAGAACTAAAAGGATATAGAGTTGCCATAACTAACAGCAATAAAAATGAAGATAAATTTTTAGTTCGCACGTATAGTGATCGTAGTTTGGGCGCTTATTATTTTTATGATAAGACCACTGACAAACTAATCAAATTACATGAGTTAAGTCCATGGATCAATGAAAATGACATGTGCTATATGCAACCTATCCGTTATGAAGCGAGAGATGGAAAAACGATTAATGGGTACTTAACGCTTCCACAAAATGTAAAAGAAGTGAAAAATTTACCTGTGATAATCAATCCACATGGAGGTCCATGGGCGCGTGATAGCTGGGGATGGAACCCTGAGGTGCAATTTTTAGCGAACAGAGGTTATGCCGTTTTACAAATGAATTTTAGAGGGAGCACTGGATATGGTAAAGCCTTTTGGGAATCTTCCTTTAAACAATGGGGACAAGACATGCAGAACGATATTACCGACGGAGTTATATGGCTGAGAAAACAAGGCATTGCTGATCCTAATCGTGTAGCTATTTATGGTGCATCGTATGGCGGATATGCTACATTGGCAGGAATTGCATTCACACCCGATACGTATGCTTGTGCAATTGACTATGTAGGTGTTTCCAACTTATTTTCCTTTATGAAAACAATTCCTCCTTATTGGAAACCTTATTTAGAGATGATGTACACGATGGTTGGAAATCCCAATGATCCAAAAGATTCAGTGATGATGCATAATTTTTCGCCCGTGTTTCATGTCGACAAAATCAAATGTCCACTTTTCATAGCGCAAGGAGCAAAAGATCCACGAGTTAATAAAGATGAAAGTGACCAAGTAGTTGCTGCACTGAAGAAAAACAATGTTACCGTTCAGTACATGGTAAAAGATAATGAAGGACATGGTTTTAGAAATGAAGAAAATCGTTTTGAGTTTTATGAAGCGATGGAAACATTTTTGAGAACACATATGATAGACAAAAAGGCGAATGCACCTATTATTCGTGCAACACCTATAAAAAATTAAGTTTTGAATCATACCAACACCTAGTATATTTTAGGAATTGCTATTAACGATTGTAAAAAGGCTGTCTCTCGTTAGAGGCGGCCTTTTTCAATTTATGAAATTTTGCTCATTTCAGATTTACTTCATCAAGTAAGAATAATGCTTCATACTTCCATTTTGTTGATAAAAGAATAACCTCTCGCTCCTATTTATCACACTTTTCCGCTTATTTTGGGTTTTCTTTCGAATTCTATTCAAGGCTATGTATAAAATTAAAAATGTTGCTGTATTAGGCTCCGGAATCATGGGGTCGAGAATTGCTTGTCATTTCGCAAATATTGGTGTGAATGTTCTTCTGCTTGATATTTGTCCAACCGAATTACTTCCTGAAGAAAACGCAAAAGGTGCGACGTTAGATCACCCAGCAGTTCGCAATCGAATTGTGAATGCAGCTTTAGCCTCTACCATTAAATCAAGTCCAGCAGCGCTTTACAAAAAATCATATTTATCAAGAATCAAAACTGGAAATTTCGAAGACAATATGTCTGAAATTGCGGTTTGTGATTGGATTTTGGAAGTGGTTGTGGAACGATTAGACATCAAAAAAATAATATTCGAAGAAGTAGAGAAGTATAGAAAACAAGGAACACTTATTACGACGAACACTTCGGGTATTCCTATCTTTTTAATGGAAGATGGAAGATCGGAAGACTTCAAAAAACATTTTTGTGGTGTTCACTTTTTCAATCCACCGAGGTATTTACGATTGATGGAAATTATTCCTGGAACACAAACGAGTCCAGAAGTGATTAGCTTCCTTGAAAACTATGGTGATTTATTTTTAGGAAAAACAACAGTAATTTGTAAAGACACGCCTGCGTTCATTGCGAATCGAATCGGAGTTTTTGGAATTCTTTATTTGTTTCATCTGGTAGAAAAACTGGGACTCACCGTTGAAGATGTTGACAAATTAACTGGACCTGTTTTAGGTAGACCGAAGTCGGCAACATTTAGAACATGTGATGTTGTTGGTCTTGACACATTAGTTCATGTTGCCAATGGATTAAAAGCTGGATTAAAAAACGACAGCTTAAAAGAATACTTTGAATTGCCGAAATACATCGCCGGTATGATGGAAAATAAATGGCTTGGCGACAAAACGAAACAAGGATTTTATAAAAAGACAAAAAATACAGCAGGGAAAACAGAAATTTTAGCTCTTGATTTAAAAACTTTAGAATATCGTCAACAAGAAAAAACAAAATTTGCCACACTTGAAAAAACCAAAACGATCGACGATCTACAAGAGCGCATGAAAGTTTTAGTAAGTGGGAAAGATCTTGCTGGAGAGTTTTATCGTCAATCCTTTTTTGGATTATTCCGATATGTTTCTGAACGAGTACCAGAAGTTGCGGACGAACTTTATAAAATTGACGCCGCTATGGAAGCGGGATTTGGTTGGGAACTTGGTCCTTTTGAAAGCTGGGATGTTTTAGGTGTTGCTTCATTTGTTGCAGAGATGGAAAAAGCAAACATGAAACCAGCTCCTTGGGTTTATGAGATGTTAAAAGACGGAAATGCTACTTTTTACAAAAATGAAAATGGAAAAAAACTTTTCTATAACATCCAATCAAAAAGCTACGAACTCATCCCCGGACAAGGGGCTTACACACGATTACAACCCATTCGAAAAACGAAAACCATTTGGAGTAATTCAGGATGTAGCATCATCGATATTGGTGACGATGTTATATGTTGTGAGTTTCGCACCAAGATGAACACCATTGGTGGTGAAGTAGTACAAGGTGTAAACAAAGCCATCGAATTAGCAGAACAGAATTACAAAGGTGTTGTGATTGGGAATGAAGGTCCCAACTTTAGTGCGGGTGCTAACTTGGCGATGGTATTTATGATGGCTGTTGAACAAGAATGGGAAGAAATTGACTTTGCGATTCGTGCATTTCAAAATATGAATATGCGCGTTCGCTATTCATCCATTCCAGTGGTTGTGGCACCGTTTGGTTTAAGTTTAGGTGGCGGATGTGAAATGACACTTCATGCCGATAAAGTTCAAGCTCATGCCGAATTATATACCGGAATGGTTGAATTTGGCGTTGGTTTAATTCCTGGAGGGGGTGGAAGTAAAGAATTCGCTCTTCGACTCTCCGACAGCCTTTCTGAAGGAGATATTGAAATTAATGCATTGAGAGATAGGTTTCTAACTATTGGACAAGCCAAAGTTTCCACATCAGCTGCCGAAGCATTCGATTTAGGAATTTTGCGTCCAGGAAAAGATTCCATCAGTTTAAACAGAAGCAGGTTATTAACAGATGCAAAAAATGCAGTTTTAGAAATGAATGCCATTGGATATACCATGCCATCCAAAAGAAAAGATATTAAGGTATTAGGGAAAAGCGGATTAGGGATTATTCAAGTTGGTGCAAACACCATGTATTCAGGACATTACATCAGCGAGCATGATCAACTTATTTCTCAAAAGCTTGGATATATTCTATGTGGTGGAGATTTAAGTGCCCCTACTTTGGTATCGGAACAATACTTATTGGACCTTGAAAGAGAAGCATTTTTATCTTTATGTGGAGAAAAAAAGACCTTAGAACGCATCCAATCCATATTGACTTCAGGAAAGCCCCTTAGAAATTAAATAATTTAATTAATTTAGCCCAAGTAATCCTGTCCCACATGAAACGTTGGAGTACCTTATTAATCATAGTGTTTGTGTTACCGCTTCTAGCAGTAGCCCAAGACGAGCAAAAGCC
>JANOAX010000195.1:0-27244 GCA_031411335.1 Bacteroidota bacterium | reverse complement strand
TGACTTAAACGTTTACTTTCTAATCAATTTGAAGGGCTCTGTTGATTTATCAGAAGTAGAAATTTTCAAGAAATAAATTCCAGGAGGAAGATCATTTTCAATTTTAATATCGATTGTATTTGATCCTTCATTTAAGGATATACTTTGGCGATACGAAATATTTCCTACAGAATTATAAATAATTAATTCAACATTCAAACTGGAAGGAGAAAATACATTTACGTGTAATTCGTTACTAAATGGATTAGGTCCAACACTTGAAGTTTTGAGTTCACTTAACTCTCCTTCAAAGTTTAACATAATTGGATTAAATAATTCAAATGCGCCGTTAAAATCTGTTTGACGTAAACGATAATAAGAGATTCCCGAAAAAGGATTGTCGTCGATATATTGATACTCTCTTCTTGTTGTTGAATTTCCGTGACCATTTATTCTACTAACTTCAACAAAGTCATTTGCATTTTGACTTTTTTCTAGGGTAAAATAATCATTATTCTTTTCTGATGCAGTAACCCATTTCAACAATACGGCATTTCCATCTTTCATTGCCGAGAAACTTACTAATTCTACAGGTAATGAATTCGCAGCACTACTACTACCGAGCGCAAATACAAAATAAGGTGAAGAGCCTATATTAGCTGTGATGGTGCCTCCTGTCGTATTTCCAGAAACACTTCCATTTCCAAGATCTTTCCACTGTGCTGCAGTAGTGTCCCAACGCGCAACACGCAAATCATTGATGCTGGCAATTCCACAGCTTACTGGATCTCTCCACGATAGTACCATTCGCACATTCGAAGTGCCCGCATTTCTCACAAACGACCAATATTCACATCTACTCACGGCATGCAATGAAGATTCTTTGTTGGCAATTGGATAAAAGGCATTTGGATTTGCTGTGAAATAATCAGCAGTAAATCGATCTGTAGCAGAAACGGGTGCGGTCATTCCGATGGGACGATACAATCCGCCTTTTCCAGTTGGAAAAGTAAATGCAGTGTTTCCAATTTTTTCTACAGGTCCATCCACATAACTTAAATCGGATACACTTGCAACAATACTCACACCCGTTCCAATGGATAATTTATTGCTTGCTGTAGAATTGATAATTCCTTTTGTCATTGTTAAGGAATTACTCACATTCAATGGTGATAGCAGCGTGAGTCCAGTACTTGAATTGTTCATTTCAAGTCGACGAATAGTAAGTGCCAAAGAAGGTACCGAAGAAATATTTTGAGGTACTATTCCATCCATCACTACTCTTCCACTTGACAAATGTGACATAAACAAAGTTGTTGCAGTTCCATTTACGGTGATATCACCTGCAAACGTACATGCGGCATTGTAGGCTGGATAAAATACACCCGTCCCATTTTGTGTAAAGGTTACGTTGGCATTAAAATCGTCAGGCAAACTATTGGATAAAGTTAAAGTTGATGATCCGCTATTGATTATCGTAGTATTTCCACTAAAAATATTTCCACCTGTAGATGTATTACTTCCGGCACCATTTTTTTCCAACGAAATGGGCGCATTAAAAGTAGTTCCATTCAAAAACAACTGAGGGAAACTTACATTCAAAGTTCCATTAAAGATAGATCCTGTATTAAAATAGATTGCACCTGTTCCAACATTAGAAACAAGATTCAAAGGAGTATTTCCTAATTGCCTAAACTTTTTCAAATTCAATTCTCCACTTGTGAATCCAACAGTGCCGATTGACAAGTTTTTGCCTGCTGCTAAATGAGCCACTCCATTTCCACCTCCAAAACGAATACCGCCTGTGCCGATAGAATTTACAATCATATTTCCATTAAATTGTGTTGAAGAATCGTTATATGCTAAATAAATAAGTCCACTTCCATTGCTGTAAATTGTTACGTCATCATTAAATACATCTTTAGTGGTACGAGCGAACAATAAATAGCCCGAACTGCTATTCGTTATACTTAATGGTTTTGTAAACGTATTGTTTCCTGTACATTCGTCATTCATTGTTCCAGTCTTGAATAAATTTACCTCTTTACTGAAATTACAATTATTCAAGCGAATTCCTCCTCCTGCAAAATCCCATCTACCATTCATCGTAATTTCTGGTCCAAGATTAATAGTTGCCGCTGTTCCCATGTTAAATGTTTGTGTATTGCTTCCCAAACTCATTCTTGCCATACTAACATATCCATTGGTAAAAGTGGTACTATCCATTATAATTATTTTTCCATCTGCTAATGTAGATGTTCCTGTAGAGTTGCCAATACGAATACTTCCATTTCCAGAGGACAACAATTCCAAATCTTCATTAAATTGGGTGTTGATACCTTTGTGTGCTAAATATATGATTCCAGAATTTGTAATTCTTGCTGTTACTTTTCCATTATAAACATCATTTGTTGAATTCGAACTTAAAAAATATCCTGTGCCATTATTAGTAATAGATAAACTTCCATTGAAAGTACATCCTCCTGATCCAGCTTCATTAGTTGATCCATTTTTCACAAAGACTACATCTTCTACAAAAGTTCCGCCATTCAAAGCAATACCACCCGCTACCACATTCAACTTTCCTGCAATACTCACATCTGGACCAAATGTAACAATGCCAGTTCCTGATAAATTAATATTCTGCATTGTATTTCCTACTTGCGTAACTCTACCAATCATTAAATTTCCACTCGAAAATCCTTCTGACCCTACTGAAATAATTTTACCAGCAGCTAATGATGAGGATCCTGAACTTGTACTAAATCGCACACCACCACTTCCACTGCTGGCTACTTCAACATTTCCATTAAATTCAGTATTGGTTCCGCGATGTGCAACATAAATAATTCCAGAACTTACACTATTAAAAGATGCATAAGAATTAAATACATCATTGGTAGAATTGGATAATAATAAATATCCGGTTCCTTCATTCCTCAAACGTACTGAATCGTTATAAACATTTCCGCCAGTACCAGGATCGTTGGTTGCTCCTGTTTTTACAGCAATTAATTTTCCATTGAATATGGCTCCTGAAAGATAAAGTCCACCACTGGTTGAGTTCACATCTCCTCCAAAAGTAGTGTTAGGTCCGATTGTAAGTGTTGCAGATGATCCCAACACAAAAGATTTAGCTGTAGCATCTGCATATGAAATTCCACTTAGTTGCAAAGTTCCGTTTGTAAACCCAAGCAATCCGACCAATACATTTTTTCCGGATGCAATTAAAGAAGTACCACTTGATGAACCAAACCGAACAGCTCCAGTAGATGTACTATTTACATACACATTTTGATTAAAAGCATTTCCAGTTCCACGATATGCAACATGTATAATACCTGAATTTGTAGAAGTAAATGTTACATCCGCATTAAATACATCGGGAGTAGCATTCGACATTAAGACATAACCAGTTCCTGAATTTGTTATTTGAGTGATCCCATTAAACACATTACCACCGTTACCTGCATTACTTACTGTACCATTTCTTTCGGCCGTAAATCGACTATTGAAAGTAGCTCCATTCAAACACAATCCCCCACCAACGGAGGTTACATTTCCATTAAAGGTTGTAGCAGGTCCCAAAGTAAGGATTCCTGTTCCTGTTAGTTGAAAATCTTGGTCTCCACTTCCATCGAATGCTATTCTACTTAACTGCAATCCTCCGCTAAAACCTTGCGCACCTACCGAAATTGTTTTACCATTAACAATTGTTGCGGTTCCATTATTAGCTCCAAAACGAATTCCTCCAGAACCTGTACAATTCAAAATTACATTATCATTAAACTGTGTATTAACTCCATTGTAACTCATATAAATTATTGCAGAGCTAGCTGTATTTATTGTTAAAGTGGAATTGAAAATATCTTTAGTTAAATTAGCAAATAATAAATAAGAGGTACTGGTGTTTGTTATTGTAGTGATACCATTAAAAGTATTGTTCCCTGCAGCAGCATCATTTCCAACATCACTTTTAGTCAAAGAAGTGGTTCCATTAAATATTGTATTTCTCAACGTGATTCGTCCTGAAATTACAGTTAATGCAGAATTAATAGTGGGTCCTCCAGTACTATTACCAAAGTTTGTGTTGGGTCCATTAATAATCACATTTCCACCTGCTACGTTCTCATTGATGGTACCACCATAAATATTAGCAGAACCATTAATCGTTAAATTCTTTCCTCGCAACTGAATTACTGTTCCGGCATTAGTAGTAAAAGAATTTGCAACTGTTACATCAAAACCATTAAAATCGATTTGTGCATTTGCCGATAAAATAAATCCGTTCACATTCACATTATCATTCACAATTGGAAATCGTGGTGTTGATGGAATAGTAATGTCATCTGCACTGGTTGGTACACCATTTGGCGTCCAATTAGAAGCATTGGTCCATAAACTATCCGATGAACCATTCCATGAATAGGCAACTCCTGCTTTTGCATCTGAATTCACTCCTAAATTCCAATACATCAATGCGCAAAAAAATCCAAAAACTGAAAATAGAGATCCTACAATGATGTTACGCTGAACTTGACGAGTTTTCTGTTTGCTGGAAACCTCCAACCTTATTTTCCTTTCCTTTTTCATAATTAAAATTTCGAAATTCTTTAACACAGTTTACGTATAATATAAACTAAGGTTTCGACTTAACGTACTGATAAAGCATGATTTACAATCCACCATTTTTTATTAATTGAAAAGTGACTAAATGAACTCAAGACTTTCATCAGATTTTCCCTAAAAAACGGATGTTTGCATGTATTTTTGCATTCCCATTTCAACATCTTTATGACAACAGAAAAAGTACAACTACTTATTATAGGTTCAGGTCCAGCAGGTTACACAGCAGCAATTTACGCAGCACGAGCTGATTTAAAACCATTACTTTACCAAGGATTGCAGCCAGGCGGACAATTAACAATTACTACTGAAGTTGAGAATTACCCAGGTTATCCGGAAGGAATTCAAGGTCCGGAAATGATGATGGATTTTGAAAAGCAAGCCAAACGTTTTGGTACCGACATCCGCTTTGGGTATGCAAGCTCAGTTGATTTTACTGGAAAGACTAAAAAAGTTGTCATTGATGAAAACCATACGATTGAAGCGGATGCTGTTATCATAGCAACAGGAGCTAGTGCAAAATGGTTAGGATTAGAATCAGAAAAAAAATTCAATGGCTTTGGAGTAAGTGCATGTGCGGTTTGTGATGGATTCTTTTTCCGCGGACAAGATGTAGCCATTGTAGGTGCAGGAGATACCGCTGCAGAAGAAGCATCGTACTTAGCTAAACTTTGTAAAAAAGTTTAT
The DNA here is from genome assembly GCA_031411335.1 of Bacteroidota bacterium. Classification (GTDB taxonomy): domain Bacteria; phylum Bacteroidota; class Bacteroidia; order AKYH767-A; family OLB10; genus JAJTFW01. The sequence continues at coordinate 21,952 of JANOAX010000195.1, read as the reverse complement.
TTACTAGTTCGTAAACCCGAAATGCGTGCTTCCAAAGCGATGCAACATCGTGTATTAAATACTCCAAATATTGAAGTAATGTTCAATCATGAAACCGTTGAGATTTTAGGAGACAAAGGAGTGAATGGGGTGAAAGTGGTGAACAACATCACCAAAGAAGAAAAAGTGTTAAATGTTACTGGATTTTTTGTAGCCATCGGACACGAACCCAACACACAAATTTTCAAAGGACAATTGGAATTAGATGCCAACGGGTACATCATCACTAAACCAGGCACCACGTATACCAGTGCAGAAGGTGTTTTTGCGGCAGGAGATGTGCAAGACCATGTATATCGCCAAGCTGTAACAGCAGCAGGAACGGGATGTATGGCAGCGTTGGATGCGGAGCGTTGGCTCGCTCATTAATTCAGAATGCAGAATGCAGAATTCAGAATTGCTTGCGCTTAGATTAATTCAGAATTCAAAATTCAGAATTTATTTAGTTATGATTAATTCAATATTGCTGGCGCTATGATTTATTCAGACTCGATAGCTATTAGGTTTAATGTTGGTCGTGCTTTCAATAATTTTGAATTCTTAATTCTGAATTCTGAATTCTGAATTAAACATAACCCATTACCCTATACATCAAAATTCCAATCCATTCATGCAAGAGCAAATCCCATTGTGTAAGGCATTCGGCATCGGGTTGAATAATTTTATCGAGTGTATTGATATATGTGGCCGAGCGGGTATCGACAGAAAACGGCTCCACTTTTAAATTTACTTTTTCAAAACACATTAGTGAACGACGCATGTGAAATGCAGAGGTAATTAATAAAAAACGGCTACCATATTTTTTATTTTTTAAAATATTATTCGAGAGTGTTGCATTTTCATAAGTATTTCTACTCTCATTTTCGAGGATGATATCCTTCTCAGGTACACCACTTTTCAATAATACGGACGCAATTAATCCCGACTCCTTCCAATCCTGAAAATTCACAAAACCAGATCCTCCCGAGAGTAAAATTTTCTTAATTTTTTTATCGTGATACAATTGCAAAGCTTGAAGTAGACGATCTACACTGGAAGAATAAACAACACGATCAACACTTTGATCATAGTAGCGCATACTTCCACCTAAAACAATTCCTACATCATAAGGTTCCGTAATTTTTTGAGCGTTAATTGCAGGAACTTCCCATGCTGACATTACCCTACTTATAAGCCACGGATTGGTAAAAACGAGTAAGATTGCTAAAGAGGCTATTCTTAACCTCGACTTCCATTTTTTATTCTTCAAGACAACCGAAAATAAAATACACAAAAGTATCCATGCTAACGGTGTAATGAAAAAATCAAGAATTTTTGAGAGGACGAAGAACATTTAGAGAATGGTTACGAATTACGAATCGATACGAAAGTACGAATTACGAATTAATACGAAAGCACGAATCTATACGAAAGTACGTCGCGAGGCTTCTCGATACGAATCAATACTAAAGTATGTCGCGAGGCTTCGCGATAAGAATCATACAATATCCTAATTCAAAATTCCTTTTGTAAGAAGAAATAACTAACCTTTTGATATCAAGATTACTGCTATCGGGACACCCACTCTCACGTTTCCCACTCTCCCACTCTCCCATCTCTCTAAATAACGTTATCTTTACGCCATGAATTTTAGCAATCGAGAAGACACGATTTGCGCCTTGGCAACGGCTCCAGGCATGGCTGCTTTGGCAGTAATCCGAATATCTGGTCCAAAATCATTTCCCATCATTGAGGAGATCTTTAGATCCATAAAAGGAAAGAAGAAGGATTTTAAAAAGCTAAGCCCCTACTCTATTCACTTCGGGAAAATCAGTGATCAAGATCAAATCATCGATGAAATATTAGTCAGTGTTTTTAAAGGACCTTATTCGTATTCGGGCGAAGACACCATTGAAATTTCTTGTCATGGTTCTACTTACATTCAGCAATCTATTCTTCAATTGTTGATTCGTAGTGGTGCTCGCATGGCGGATCCAGGTGAATTTACACTTCGCGCATTCCTCAATGGAAAATTAGACTTGAGTCAGGCCGAAGCTGTTTCCGATCTTATTTCTTCTCAACATGCCTCCGCACATAAAGTAGCGTTGCAACAATTACGCGGAGGCTACAGCGATACCATGCAACATCTTCGACAACAGTTGGTCGATTTTGCTTCATTGATTGAGCTCGAATTAGATTTTGCAGAAGAAGATGTTGAATTTGCGAATCGTGAAAAGTTAACAAGTTTAGTGGAAGGATTACTTATTGAAATTCGACGTCTTCAAAAAAGTTTTATTGAGGGAAATGTTTTGAAATCGGGAGTTAGCGTTTTAATTGCAGGAAAACCAAACGTAGGAAAAAGTACATTACTAAATGCACTACTCAATGAGGAGCGTGCTATTGTCAGTGACATTGCGGGCACCACTCGCGATGTGATTGAAGATTATTTAGTCATTGATGGAATACAATTTCGCTTTATGGATACTGCGGGCATTCGACATTCGGAAGATGTGATCGAACAAATGGGTGTTGAACGAACACATCAACATGCTGGCAAAGCGGCAGTGCTCGTTTATGTTGCCGATCCCGAGCAAAGTGATGTAGTTGAAATTGAAACTGAGATTAAAGAACTTCAATTGCGAAGTGGAAATAATGATGCGCCTGTTGTGACGGTCATCAACAAAAGCGACAAATATTCTTTTGAAAAATTGATGAAGCAATACGAGGCACTTCCCGGCCTCGTTATCCTCTCTGCAAAAGAGAAGCTGCATATCGAAACCCTCAAAGCAAAATTAGCGGGCGCTGCCATGATTTCAACCGATCAGGCTGGCCAGACTATTGTCACCAGTGCTCGACACGCTGAATCGCTCCATTTAGCGGCTGTAGCCCTAGAAAAAGTGATTGCCGGCATTCAACAAAACTTAAGCACCGATTTACTTGCCTTTGAATTAAAAGATTCTATTTATCATTTAGGATTGATCACGGGAGCCATTTATACTGATGACCTTTTGGAAAATATATTTAGTAAATTTTGCATCGGAAAATAAAAAAACTCACTACAAATAATCTTTCAAAACATGTTTAACAAACCAATTTGGAAGTACATCTGATTTAATTTGTAATTGATTTTGATAGGTCTCAGCAATCAACCTCATTTGCTTTCCAGAATTATCAAATAAAAAGGCTCTTGACACTTTTTGTATAGCTCGAGGCAAATTTTTTAAAGTAAGATGAAATCGCTCTTCAATCTTTTCTGCTGAAACAGAATGACCACCTTTTGCCATTCTATTCTTTACTCTATCAATATTAATCAAAGGGTCGTCAGTACTTATAAAATACAAATATGTTCGATACCCATTTTTTATTGCATGTTGAATTTCATCAACTTTGCTACGATGACTCATTACAGTTTCATACGAAAATGATATATTCTGATTTATAAGCTTCCAACGGATAAATGCTGCTACAAATGCAGCCTCATAGCTATTCGTTTCACCAGATTTATTTACAATCATCCCTTCTTTTACTTCCACATCAATTATTGCATTTGCTTTTTGCACTTTCCGATTTAGTGAACGTGCGGCCTTAGTTTTCTTAAACAATACGAGATCTGCGTTTTCAAACTGAACACCAAAACTAGATAAATCAACAAATCGATTATATCGTAAATTAATTTCTATTTCGTCTGCATTTACAAAAATTCCAGGATCAAATTGTGTTTTAAAACTATTGTATAACGAAGTTTTTCCGCTACCGTTTGGTCCAGCAAAAATTCGAACTCTTTTAAGACTTGCGGACATTTAACACATCTCCTTTCTTTAAAGCAGTGGCTCCATTATTTCTTGATGAAACATAAATCAAACCTTCGTCATTCAGAATGTCCTTTGTACCATCTGGATGCTCTCGATACAAAACTCCTTTTTCCATAAAAGTGATAGACAAGCCTAACGCTTTAGAACTTCTAATGGCCCTTTGCGCAGCCAACTTTCCAATTTTCAAAAGAGAAGCCACCTGTCTAAAGTCGGCACGAAATCCACGCTTCTTCTTTGAAGTACTTGAACCCACTTTAGCATAAATAGTTTTCTTTGATTTCATCTTATTTTGACTTTTAATAGAATAAAAAATAATTTTTCAAAGGTACGGAAATAATGAATTAAATTAAAAAAATAAGTCGCAATAATAAGGGCAGATTCTATAATTAAAATGATTAGTTTTGAACTTTCCTATGAATCAATATGACCGTAACCCAATATTTAGAAAAAGTAAATACCCGTTTTAAATCTGGCATAAGTACTGAGCATACCTACAGAGGTGACCTACAAAGTCTTTTGGAAACTATGGCTACTGATGTACAAGTAACCAATGAACCGTCCCGAATCGCTTGCGGTGCTCCCGACTATATCATCACTAAAAAGAATATTCCCGTTGGCTATATTGAGGCGAAGGATATTGGAGTCGACTTAAAAAGCAAGAGTCTAAAGGAACAATTTGACCGCTATAAAAATTCCTTAAATAATTTAATCATTACCGATTATCTGGACTTCCATCTTTTTATTGATGGGGAATTTACAACTGCCATAAGGATTGGACATATTGAAGGAAATAAGATAGTCCCGAATCCAGAAAAATTCATTGAGTTTGAAACGCTCATTAAGAATTTCTGCACCTATGAGGGGCAAACCATCAAAAACGCTAAGAAATTGGCTGAAATGATGGCTGGCAAAGCGAAGCTCTTAGCCATCGTAATTGAGAACGCCCTAAACGCTGATTTAAACCCGAATGACCTGTCAGCACAGGAGGACGCTAATAATACGCTTAGAGACCAGCTAAAAGCGTTTAAGGACATCTTAATTCACGATATCACTCCCAAAGAGTTTGCCGACATCTATGCTCAGACCATCGCTTATGGAATGTTTGCGGCTCGTTTGCATGACCCAGACCTCAAAACCTTTTCCAGAATGGAAGCGGCTGAGCAAATCCCAAAGACCAATCCATTTCTTAGAAAATTGTTTCAATATGTAGCTGGTTATGATTTGGACAACCGCATCAAATGGATTGTTGACGCATTAGCCGACATCTTTAGAGCGACTGATATACGTGCATTGATTTCTAATTTTGGAAAGAACACGAAGCAAGAAGACCCCATCATTCACTTTTACGAAACGTTTCTTTCTGAGTACGACCCCAAACTCAGAAAAGCTCGTGGCGTATGGTACACCCCTCAACCCGTTGTGAATTTTATTGTTCGAGCAGTTGATGACATATTAAAAACTGAATTTGATTTGCCACAGGGATTAGCTGACAACAGCAAGACCAAAATAAAAGTGGAGGTACAAGGAAAGAAAGTGGAGCAGGAAGTTCACAGGGTACAAATCTTAGACCCTGCAACAGGGACGGGAACTTTCTTAGCAGAAGTAATTAGGCAAATCCATAGCAAATTTGAAGGTCAGGAAGGTATTTGGAGCAACTATGTAGAAAACCATCTTATCCCTCGACTCAATGGATTTGAGTTATTGATGGCGAGCTATGCAATGGCTCACTTAAAACTGGACTTACTCCTAACCGAAACTGGATTCAAAGCCACCAAAGACCAACGCTTCCGAATTTACTTAACCAATAGTTAAGAAGAATACCATCCAGAGACAGGGACTCTTTTTGCAAATTGGTTAAGTGCAGAAGCAAATGAAGCGAATGCAATAAAACGGGATACGCCTGTTATGTGTATAATTGGAAATCCACCTTATTCAGTAAGTAGCACTAATAAAAGTGAATGGATTGAAAAATTAGTAAGAGATTACAAAAAAGATTTAAATGAAAGGAACATTCAGCCTTTATCTGACGATTATATTAAATTCATTCGTTTCGGTCAACACTTTATAGATAAAAACGGGAGTGGTGTGTTAGCCTATATCTCAAATAGTAGTTTTACTGACGGGATTATTCATAGACAAATGCGGAAACATTTACTTGAAAGTTTTGACAAGGTATATGTATTGGATTTACATGGGAACTCAAGAATAAAAGAAATAAGCCCTGATGGCTCTAACGACCAAAATGTTTTTGATATAATGGCAGGAGTCTCTATTAACATTTTTATTAAAACTGGCAATAAAAAGAAAAAGGAATTGGGCAAAGTATTCCTTTTTGATTTATTTGGAAAGCGAGATGATAAATATGATTTTTTAATTAACAATAAAATTCAAACAGTTGATTGGAATAACATTAAAATAACAAGTCCTGAATTTCTAATATCTAATAAAGATTTTTCTTTAAAGAACATATACTCTACAGGTTTTTCTATAAATGATTTGTTTCAGAACAACAACTCAGGACTTGCGACTGAATTTGATGAATTAGTAATTCACTATGCTAAAAAAGATGCACAAACAATAATTGAAGATTTGAAATTATTAAGTGAAAGGGAAATTATTAATAAATATCACTTCTCGGAAAAACAAATTCCTAAAATTGTGAATGCAAAAAAAGACTTAGATAAAAACAATCCAAATATATATCCGATAAATTACAGACCATTTGACAAAAGATATTGTATATACACTGGCTCTTCAAATGGCGTTATGGGTAGACCAAGAAATTCAACAATGCAACACTTTATTAAAAACAAAAACATTGGAATTGTTGTTTCAAGAAGTGTTTATGGAAGTTATGATTGGTATGATATACAAATTACAAATGAAATAACCGAAAAAGGTATAATGGCTATGAGAGTTGGAAATGCTGCAATAATATGCCCACTTTACCTTTATCCCCAATCCATTCCACAACAAAGCATAGAATCAACTACAGAAAGAACGCCAAACCTAAATTTAGAAATCGTAAATCAAATTGCAGATAAAATAGGATTAATTTTTACTAATGAGAAAGAAGCCACCAAAAACACTTTTGCACCCATCGACATCTTAGATTATATCTATGCAGTTTTACATTCACCATCGTACAGAGAAAAATACAAAGAGTTTTTGAAAATAGATTTTCCGAGAGTGCCCTACCCAGAAGACAAAGTACTATTTTGGAAGCTCGTTAAGTTAGGTGGAGAACTTCGCCAACTTCATTTGTTGGAAAGTCCAATTACAGAAAAATATATTACTAAGTATCCAGTGAATGGGGACAACATCGTTACCAAACTAAAATTTGAGCCTTACTATTACGAGCTCACCACAAAAGACAAAGACGGGAATCTAAATTATCCCGACTACTTAGGAGCTGTAAAAATTAACGATACACAATACTTCGCTGACGTACCAACCTCCGCATGGGAGTTCTACATAGGAGGCTACCAGCCCGCCCAAAAATGGTTAAAAGACCGCAAAGGGAGATCGTTAAGTTTTGATGATATACTTCACTACCAGAAAATTATTGTGGCATTGACGGAAACGGGGCGGTTGATGAGGGAGATTGATGAGGTGATTGAAATATAAAACTTCTTTAAAAATGAAACGCCTCAATTTCTTGAGGCGTCAGACCAAAGATGCTATCTTTGGTGTTGTTCATGAGGCAAATATATACTAATTGAATTATAAAATGCAAGTAAAAAACGTAAAAAATGAACGAGTAATTGTTTATGTAGATGGTTTTGGGGATTGAACCATTATATTACTCAAAAAAAGTCACCATGCTATTCTTCACTTTCACTAGGCTAAATTACGCAAATATGCCCTTTAAAGACATGCTGGATAATGTTAGGTATCATTTAAGAAAATACTAAATAAACCCATTCTAGGCTATTTCTGGACGTTAGAATGTACCGAAAATCTACATGCACATTATCATCTTTGTATTGTCATTGACAGATGGAGAATCTCAAAAATTCCAGAAGCTATTAAATTTGAAAAATTATGGGGACAAAGAACACATGTAACCATTATAAAGAAAAGTGTTAAAGGCTATATGACTAAATATTTAACGAAGCAAACTCATTACCTTTTGAAATTTAGGTCTTATGGGATGAGTAGGATAAAGCTATTCGATTAAAAGTTCCATATAAAATAACTAAATTTTATTTTCCTTGTTTGCAAGATATAATAGTAAACCTAAAGACCCATCCGATCTTTAAGATCACCAAAATCTATTTGATCATCATCATCTGGAAATTCGCCTGTTAACTCTCTATAAATTTCCCTATCTGAAATTTCATTTTCTCCAGATCGATACTTCTCTAATCTTTTCTCCTTTAATCTTAATAACTCCAATTGAGTCTCTTCTGAACTACGGATTAAATCTATTATGTCACGATTCGTCAATTCAACAATTGTATGTTCAACTCCATCAAAAAGATGCAAAATACAAAAACGAAAACTTATTACAATTATATCAACTATTTCCTTTTTCCAAGGATTCAAATAAACTATATTTTCGCTGCTTATTATATCATAAAAAGGCAAATTTTTATAATCATCATCTTTATTTCGATAATCTAAATTTATATCATATTCTTTTTTAACACTGTTAGTATCATTCATTTTCTCCATATAAACCTTCTGGAAATCAATAACCCCCAATCCTCTTTTACCAGTATTTAACAAAACAAAATTATCTAAAATTTTAAATGATCTCCAGAAATACGGTCTCCAATCTAATTCAATATCGTTATAATAACTATTATTAAACGATAGAATAAAAAATTTATTCGGAAAACCTTTGTTAATTACATTTAAACATTGACCCATATAATTACAACTTCCTAAAGTAAAAATAAAATCACCTATTACCTGAATGTCCTGCACAACATGCTGAAAAAAATAATTAGCAAAAAAACTAATTGAACTTTCTAATTCAAAATGATTATTTAGCCATACATATTTATCAAGAATGACTAATGACATCCATTTTACTCTAATTAAATAAAAAGATGTTTCTGAACATTTAGCTAAATGCATTGAATGCAAATTAAAATCAGCTATATCAGCTAAAATTACTTTATTAATCTGAAGAATCACTTCAGTATCAAAATTCAGTAAAGATAATAACAAACAATCATCCATCCGATATGCTGCTACGCAACCAATTTCTAATAACAATGCAGATTCGAAGGTTCCAGCTACACTAACATTAGTATCAAGTTCCATATTAAAAGTTGATTCCAACAATGAATTAGTTAAATTATCTCTACTATCGTACTTATATATCCTTATTCTATTTTCAAACACAAAAATTGTTAATGTATCACTTCCATTAAAGAAAAAAACATCTGGAGAAAAAACGTAAATTTCAAGTGGTTTAATTAGAAGACCATTCCTATTTAGTTCGAAAAAAAACAATTGTCCATCAATGTTGCTAATTGATCTATGTGTCAAACTTTTCATATATTTTTAGTTAAAAAGTTATTGATTTTTATAATAGCCTACGACCTGTCTTCTACCTAATTTCATTCCTCGCTTTGGTCTTATTTAACACAAATTAACTTAATGATTATGCAACTAATTTGAGCTTGTTAATATTTTCTGGTATATGTCGTTGACTCCATAGGATGTATTGGGCTCCTTTGTTATCAAGTGCTGATAAATATTCATCACTAACTTCTCTGTCAATGTCATTTATTACAGCTAATCCAACTATATTTTTTTGAGTTTGTTGCTCTCGAACCTTTTTGATGTCGTCCCAAGTAAATAAGAAATGGGGTAGATTCATTTTGTTTACAGAATTAAAAGATTTAATCACTATTTCAGTGTTTCTGTAAGCAATTTGAAAATCAAAAGTAAATTCGAGTCCTGTACTACCTTTTGAAATAAAGTAAGGAGTATAAATCAGTTCTTGCTCATCCAAATAGGCTTTTACATCTTCTCTAAAAACCGAAGCTACAGTATGCTTTGCCAAATAATACATATCAGCTGTTTCAGAAATAGCAGAAATTAGATTCAGTTTTTTTTGTGGAAAATCTCTTTCGGTTGCTTCCGTGGTTAGTTCTTCATTACTTATTCGCACACCATAATTAATAAGTATACGATCAAGTATTTCCCTTCTTTTGGGAGAACGAGTTATTTCAAGTCCACTCAATTCCAAATCTCTTAAAGTATTACCATCATCAGATAAAAAGATTTTATTGCCTTCTTTTTTGGCGTATATGTCCACAGTATCATTAAACAACCCTACAAAAGGAGTGCTTATTTCTACCCAATCAGACGTATTACTCGTTGTCACCAAAGTTTTTTCCTTTAGAAAAGTGTAGTAATCTTCCATTAGTGTATTTATCCAATTCATAATATTATCATTTGATGGTGAAAGGTAATCTCAGTTTTTAAATTGATTTTCTGAAAGAATGCATTCAGTATTTGTGCGTAGTCTTCCCTCCCCTTTATTTCCTTCACTGGAAAGTCATCTAAATCCAAAGGTATAGCCCAAGCTAAAGGTTTATAACCGTCTACTACATAATGAATATGACCTACGTAATCATCCAACCATTGCCCTGCAAACGGCTTGAAAATTTCAGGTAAGGTTGGTGTAATGTCTACAGGGTTTAAATGTCGTCCAAAATAATCAACTCTTAACAATCCATTTTGAGTGCCATTGTCCTGATGGTGAAGACTAATTTTCAACGATTTCTTTTCACTCTCTTTAATGTTAATTAGCAAATTCTGATCTAAATCATCAGGAGCAGAAAGTGTCATTCGAAACCTCAAAGGAAAATCAATATCCAACATAAAATAGTCGGTAGTTTTTCCATTTTGAACAACATATTTGTCAAGTCCAATAAGATAATCAGCTAAATCAACGGTCATATCATTCTATTAATTTTACCCTTCAATTCTACTTTTTCATACTCGCAAATCATTGTATTTGTAATCTTTACAGAAATTTATTATGTTCAGAGCTTTTTATTTGCGACTAAATTCAATCCGAGGACAAAGAAAGATCACAATTCAAATTTACGTAAAACTGTCATACAAAACTTTTTATGTCGAAATAACCAAACGGCTGTTATTTTCTGGCTTTTCTTCGTAAATCAATTTCAAATTCATTTTTTAAGCTTTCTATTTTTTCTTTTGTCGTTGCTGTCGAACTGGTAGAATAAAGAAAAGAGTATAATGTACCTCCTTCAGCTATAGATGCATCAAACTCCGCTTTTGCTTTTCTATATAATCTCCATTGCTCCATGGTCTTGTCAAAAAATTCAACATTCAATTCAAAGTTAGATTTTCTATTTTTTGCTTCTATTATCGTTAATATTAGTTCCGACAAATCATTTTCAAACTTTTCGAACTCAGTAAAAGCTTGAATATTCATTTCAGTTTGAGTTTCTGGTGCATTAGGATAAACTAAATCATATATAAAGTCGTTTATTTGATTGAGAAATATTTTAGCATTATTAAAACATCTTAAAATTTCATCTTTATCAATGCGCATATTTGTTGCAAACTCGTGGCAAAAAATGTGTCTTAATTCAAAAGTTCGCTTTATGTCCACTATAATTTGATCTGAATTCTCAATAAACTGTCTTGAACTGTTTTCATAAATACTATTTCGTTCAAATTTTTTAATTTGTTCTAAGAAATCTATTTCACATAAAATAGAAAGGTTTGCATTTATGTCATCAAAATTATTGCAAGGAAGTATATGTGAAATAAACTCTCCAACTGTTACAGCTTTCATCTGAACTGCGTTAATAATCTCAAAGTCAAATTTTACATTTCTTGACTGATTGAATTTAATAACGTTGTCACTGAACGGCTTTCCAAAGTCAACTAATTCCTTATAAACCGAGCGAAAAAAAGCTTCAAAACAAGCAACTGTTGCAATGGGAATATACTTCACTAGTTCTGTGTCAAATTCACCATTATAATTTAAGCTTTCTTTAAAAGCATATTCAATATCGTTTAGTCGTCTGCTGTAGTCGTGTCTAGAGTTAAACTCTGAACGTAATTTTACAGCTGTTATCTCGTCAATTAAATTTCGTTTCATTTATTCGTACATTCTAGTTGTATCATCTTTTAGACTTGCAGTAGCGTTTAGCGGGATGCTGACGAACAGCATAGCCAAAATTAATATCTGGTTGTTGGCAAGCCACTTTTAGGAGGTTTTTGTTTAAAAATTTTCTTAAAACGGTCTCGAAATTTATCTAGTCTTATTTTAAATCCATTTTTTTGAGCTGGAAATAGAGTATCAGCAAATTGTTGCTTGAAATAACAATCTAAACATTTAAGCTCAATAAATAAACCTAAAATATCAAGTTTGCTAAATTTACGATTTCCTAGCGCTTTCCATGTTCCTGAAATTAGAGACTCTCTTTGAAGTTCAAGTAATTTCAAAGAAAGTATTGAATCATCGTATGGAACTGAGAGTGCTTTAATAATTGCATTATTTACATCAACACTATATTTATCTAAGTAATCTTTGAATGTTTGTCTTGGAAATCCTTCTTCGTTTTCAAAAAGATAAATTTTATCAAAATCAATTTTATCAATCATTGTTCCTATATCTTTTATTTCAATTTTACCAGTATCTTTGAGCTCATCACGCATTTCTGCAGCATTTCTAAGATGAAAGAAAAATTTTAATCCCTTGAAGTACAACATTTGGATATCCATTCCCATTCGGAATTTAAAAATTTTTCTTTTTTTTCTTTCAGGAATGTATACTACAATTAAATAGAAAATAACTGAACTGAGATATGATATTGAAAGATTAAACCAAAAATATTGACCAAGGTCATAAACCCATTGGTTTGCTGCAGGTGTGGTATCAATTTTCGTTAAATAAATAATTAAAAGTGAAACTGCACTTCCTAACCATAATAATGAATTTTCAATTCTTAATTTCAACTTATTATTATTTTTAATATTAAAATAATTAGATGACGCCCAATGTTGGGACTATACCTTCGGGATAATTTTGGAGCACAAAGCGTCCAGTTTGCACGACAGCTCATATGACACAAAATCCGTGTTAAGAGGACGTTATTCATAATTTTTCTTTAACTCATTATAGTCAAAGAATTCAATAATAACATCCTTGTAGATATTTTGTGTGAATTCAACAATATCTGTTTTATTAACATCTTTCAATGAGTCATAAACTAACACAATAATGATTTTTAATTCAGTACCATTTCTATTAAAAATTCTCTCAATGGAACTAGTCTTTGATAAATAACTTTGAATTGCAAGCTTTAACTTTTTGTCCGATTTATTAGATTGCCAATATTTTACTTCTGCAACATAAGTTGTATTTTTATCTTTTGCATATGCATCAAATTCAAACTTTCCATTTTGCGTTGTAATTGCCACATTATTTTTGAAAACAACCTTGTATTTTAAACTCAACTCATTTGCAGCCCATATTTCAGATTTACCGTAAATATCCAATAGCTCATTTTCACTAGGTTCATTTTTACTAGGAGTTGAATCAATTAAGGTTTTATTTTCTTCTAAATCAGTTTTTACGGTTTCAGAGTTTGATTCCGTTTGAATGTTCTCTTCAGATTCTGGAGCCGACTCCAATGTCTTCACTTCTTCGAGCTTCTTTTCCTTTAGTTTATTCTTATCTATAGTCTGAATAAAAGAATCATCACCTCTAAAATCGCTTGGTGCATATAGTTTCTCGTGATGTTTAATAACAAGAAATATAAATGCAACTAAAATTACCAAAGGAAATATTATAATAAACCAAATTAAAGGCAATCGCTCTGAGTCGTCATGCAAGTTAGAAATGCTAGTGCTCAACACTAAACAAGCAAAACCATAAATGAGTGAAACAAACAATGCAATAATTCCTAAAGGGTTCTTTGAAAGTCCATTTGCTCTTTCCATAAAATTGTTTATCATAATTTTCAGTCGTTTCTTTTATAATGTCGTTAACTTATTGAAGCTTTGCATAACTTAGTTTTGTTTACTAATAAAAATAACATAATAATGCATTTAAACGTTCAAACTTCCATAATTTACATAGTTAAACCAATTAACTTCACTAAGCTTCAAAATACAACACATATTTCTAATATTAGCTCTAAAAATTTTTTAAAGTTTTTTTCTTTTCGAGGAGTTCCTGTTTAATTTGTTTTCCCTTCAAATCATCCTTTAAAGCAGTAGTTTTGGCTTTTGCAATTGACTTTTCATTCCGATAATTCATTTCATTAGTAACATGATTTTTACAATTGCTATCATAGTATGAATGAAAAGTTGATGTAGCCTTAAACTTTCCTTTAATCCATTTTTTTATTGAAAAAAGTTCCTTCTCTTCAAACTTGGCACCAGTATATTTGTACGAACATTTTACAGGTTTCCGTATAATAGTGTCTCTTGAATTACCATATTTTATAGTCATAGCTTCATTTAATTCCTCTGATGATTGGCAATTAAAATTGATCAAAGAATCGTTTAAAAAATACAACCAAATATCATTAATCTCTAAACCATCAATTTTTACGCTATTAATAATATAAACTTTCGATTTACTACTTTGTGGAATATCAGTTTCTATTTCTCCTACGGGATCAATTTCGAAAATGTTTATTGAATCCTTCATATTTTCGTTATACCAGAACATGTTATGGGAACTAGATATATATACTACCCTACCACCAACATTATAAACAATAGAATCAGGAGAAGAGCCGAGTTGAAAATAAGCTATTCCATTATATTGGGTTTGCGAAAATGCAGCACCTTGAATCAATATAGAAAGTAATAATAATAAGGCATTTTTCATTTTGTTAAATTTTTTCATACTAATTAATTATTGCTACAATGGTTTGTTTAAAAAATTACTTGCAAAAACTTTTTATAGCTTCATAAGCCTTTAAATTACCAAGCTCTCCTGCTTTACTTAAATCCAAACATCCACCATCTAAATCACTCAAGGAAATTTTAGATAACCCTCTACAGAAATATGCTTCAGCAAAATCAATATTCATTTCAATTGCTTTATTATAATCCAAAATAGCTCCTCGATCATCTTTCAAATTTGCCTTTAAAAGACCCCGTTCGTAATATGCTTCAGGGAAATTAGGTTTCAACTTAATTGCCTTATTATAATCCAACATAGCTCCATAATTGTCCTCTAGCTGCATCTTTGCAAATGCTCGTAAATAATATGGCTCTCCATGTTTATTTGGGATTAATTCTATTGCTTTGTTATATTCCAATATTGCGCCAAGAAAGTCCTTTAATTTAATTTTTTCTATTCCATTATCTATGTGAAGCGCACATTTTTTAAAATCCTGTGCTGTGACAAACAAACTTTCAAAAAGTAAAATCCCAATCAAAATTATTTTTTTCATGACAGTTATAATTCTATAAATAAGCAACAATAATAATATGAAATTTTGAACCAATTTCAATTAAAACAATAGAACCAAACAAATCCATTTTCGGTAATTATAGTGTAAGTGTAAGGGCTCATTTTTTTAGAACAATTTAAAAGTAGCACTTATTTTTTTCTTGAATAATTTTTTTGACAATTAACACCCGAATATAACATTTTACTGCTTATTTACTACATATTACTTTAATTAGAAATAATTCAATTATGCATCACGTCCGTAACTTTTATTGTTAAATAATTCATTTTCAATGCATTTTACATTTTGTATTGGAAAGTAGATTTCCAAAATCAATATTTTTCTCTAATTTCGTCCCAGTATTAAAATAAAAATATTTTTAAAATCTTCTATTATGCATATACAACAAATTGAATCTAAGATTCATGAAATTCGTGGGCAAAAAGTGATGCTCGACTATGATCTGGCTGAACTTTACGAAACTGAAACAAAATATCTAAAACGTTCAGTAAGAACGAATTTGAATAGATTTCCATCCGATTTCATGTTCGAATTGTCAAAAGCCGAATGGGAAATTTTGAGGTGCAATTTTAGCACCTCAAACCAAAGAGGAGGTACTTGATATTTACCTTTTGCTTTTACTGAACAAGGAGTTGCTATGTTAAGTACTGTACTAAAAAGTGATATAGCAATTGAAGTAAATATCTCCATTATGCGCGCCTTTGTTTTTATTAGGCAGTACGCCTTATCGCATAAAGACTTGACTGAAAAATTGAAAGAGTTGGAGAACAAATATGATAAACAATTCAAAGATGTTTACGAAGCCATCAATTACTTAATGCAAAAAGACAAAATTGAAATAAATCAAAAGGAAAGAAAGCGAATCGGATTTCAGAAATAGTTTTATCTGACTTCAAATAAATTCAATCCTAGCAAAAATGAAATCTATGCTATAAAAAAAAATCTACAGATTGGATTTTCTATTCCCCCAAACTACTTCTCAAATAAAAATATTTTTAAATCATCATTCATGGAATTACAAAAAATTCAAACCAAAATTTATGAGGTCAGAGGGCAAAAGGTAATGCTTGATTTTGACCTGGCTGAGCTGTATGAAGTCCAGACTAAAAATTTAAACCTGTCTGTAAAACGAAATTTAAAGCGATTTCCGAAAGACTTTATGTTTCAATTAACAAAACCCGAATGGGAAGGTTTGAGGTTGCAAATTGAAACCTCAAACTATCAAAGGTTGCAAAATGAAACCTTTGAAAAAGATAGTAGAAAATACACAAAATATTTACCTCATGCCTTTACTGAACAGGGTTTAGCAATGTTAAGCGGAGTTTTAAATTCTGATAAGGCAATTGAGGTAAATATAGCTATTATGAGGGCTTTTATATTCATAAGGCAATATGCCTTAAGCCATACTGATTTAACCGACAAATTAAAGGAGCTAGAGACCAAATACAATAAACAATTTAAAGATGTATACGAAGCCATAAACTACCTACTCAACAAGGATAAACAAGAAACCGCACAGAAAGAACGAAAAAAAATCGGTTATAAATAAGTATCCAACCATCTTAATCAAAAACTCAAAACAAAATTTATAAAGTCAGAAACACATAAACTTTCAATTTTAAAATATACTTTTACAATTGTATTGAAGAATACAACACTAAAAAGTATCGTGGTCCTAATTTAATTTTTTACCACTCGATTTTATAAAACAATTCTTTAAAATAATATCATGCAAATCATTCAACTTATTCAGAACAGAATTTACGAAATCAAAGGAGAAAGGGTCATGCTCGACTTTGATCTAGCTGCACTATACGAAGTACCCACTAAAGCATTGAACCAAGCAGTAAAAAGAAACATAAAAAGGTTCCCAAAGGATTTTATGTTTCGTCTCACCCTTGCTGAGTGGAATAGAATTCAAACACAAGTATTTAGTAATCAAAATGATCACAAGGAAAGTCCTATCAATATGCGGTCACAAAATGTTACCGCATTCCAAATAAAAAGAAACAACACCACTCCTCCCTATGTCTTTACAGAACAAGGTGTAGCTATGTTAAGTGGAATTTTAAACAGTGACAAAGCCATAAATATGAATATTGCCATCATGAGAGCCTTTGTTGAAATTAGAAAAATTGTTTTAATGCAAAATGATTTAAAACAACAACTCAATGAAATTAGAGAAACGCTTGGAGAACATGATGCACAGCTTAATCAAATTTATGATGCCATGGAAAATTTATTGGATGAAAAAGCAGCTCAAAGGAAATTTGAAGAACGAAGAAAAATTGGATTTTAGTGGGAAGATGCTGTATTCAATTTAGGATCTCAACTATAATTTACTGTTGAAAATGTCACATAATTCTTTCCTAAAACCAGACACAGACAAAAATTTCTTTGATTTTGGGAAGTAAGTGACTTCAGGAAAAAATACTGAGAAAAATCAGTGAATTTTGTACTAAAAACTTTTATCTAAATTAATTAAAATAAAAAATCGGGACATGTACAACATGTCCCGATTCCTTAAAAAAATTATTTATTTAATGATATTGAATTTAGCTAAAGAATACGATTGATTCAATGTTTGAATAAAATACAATCCGTTACTCAAATTCGACAAATCTAGATTCACTAAATCTTGTTGTTGAACCGTAAATGAAGTTAACATACGACCTAAAGCATCTACTACTCGATATTGTCCCGCTTGAATTCCTTTTAGGGTAATATTACCATTGGATGGGTTTGGATAAACAGTAATTACTTGTCCTCCTGCAATGGGATCAAATAAACCAACTGATGAACTAACGGTGATGGTGATACTAAAAGTACAACCATTGGCATCCGTTACTATCACGGTATAATCTCCTGCAGCTAATCCTGTGAGATCTTCTGTAGTAGCACCGTTATCCCAAGCAAATGTATAATTTGGAGTTCCACCTGTTACCGTTAAATCGATGGTTCCATCGTTTCCAGTTAATTCATTGGTAGTTATTGAAGAAGTAGAAAATACAGTTGGTTCAGTAACTACAGCATTCGTTGTCGAAGTACAACCATTTTGGTCGGTTACAACAACTTGATACGTTCCTGCCACTAAATTGCCTTCGGTATCAGTAGTTCCACCGGTAATCCATGAATATGTATATCCAGCTGTTCCACCATTAGCAACCACTGTTGCAGTACCTACTCCACCATTACAAAGTGGATCTTGCATTGTAGTAGAAAGTGATAGTGCTGTGGGCTCTGTCATGGTAACTGTAGTAAATAGTGTACAACCATTCGCATCGGTAACTACTACATCATATCCTCCAGCTACTAATCCAGTTTGTGTTGCTGTCGTATTTCCATTTGTCCAAGAATAAGTAAATGCACCAGTACCACCTGAAGGCGTTACTGTAACATCTCCTGTTCCACCATTACATAGAGGCATGGTGTATGAAATTGAATTTTGAATTTGCGCAGGTGCAGTGATCACTACTAATTCTTGACTTGTACAACCATTACCATCTGTAGTAATTACAGAATAAGTACCCGCATATAAATTGGTTTCAACAGGAGCATTTCCACCCGAAGACCAACTATAACTTAACATTCCTGTTCCACCTGTTGAATTAATAGTAGCACTTCCTTCTCCACCAAAACAAATAGGATTCGTAATAGAAACTGTTGAAGTGATGGTATTCGGTGAAGTGATCGTAAACAAAGATTGTACATCACATCCATTTGCATCGGTAATGGTGCAAATATAATTTCCTGCAACCAAATTATTTTCTGTATCTGTAGTTCCACCATTTGACCATAAGTAAGTGTATGGTGCATTACCACCATTTACGCTTACACTTGCAGATCCGTTGGTGCCTGTATTACAAGCTACGTTCGTTGAAGATTGAGTAACTGCAATAGCAGTTGGTTCAGCAATCGTAACCAGTTCTGTAACTACACATGAATTTGCATCTGTAATCATACAAGAATAATTTCCAGCAGTTAATCCAGTTGCTGTGGCAGCAGTTCCTCCCGAAGGAGCCCAAGCATAAGTATAACTTGCTGTTCCACCAGAAGGAGAAACAGAAGCAGATCCCGTTGCAGCGCCGTTACAATTTACATCATTCGATGCTGAAGTTGCAGCAAGCACTGCTGGCTCTGTAAGAGTAAAATTTTGTGAAGTTGTACAACCATTTGCGTCAGTGACATTGCAAGTATAAGAACCAGCAACTAATCCTGAAGCTGTTGCTCCGGTACCTCCTGATGGAGCCCATGAGTAAGTATACCCTGCTGTTCCTCCAGTGACATTCACAGTAGCGGTAGCATTCGATCCACTGTTACAACTTACATTCGATGATGTAGTAGTTGCAGATAAAACTGTGGGTTGAGTAATTGTAATTACTTCGGTAGTTACACAAGAATTTGCATCGGTAATGGTGCAAGTATATGTTCCGGCAGCTAATCCACTAGTTGAATTTGTAGATCCACCATTCGACCAACTATACGTATAAGGTGAAGTGCTTCCACTCACACTTACACTTGTTGATCCCATCGATTGTCCATTACATAAATTATTTGTTGAAGTAGCATTCACATTAAATGCGGCTGGTTGTGTTACGGTCATGTTTTTCGTTACTGTACAACCGTTAGCATCCGTGATTACGCAAGAATAACTTCCAGCTCCCAATCCACTTGCACTACTTGTAGAACTAACGGATGGTGTCCAAGAATAGGTTAAACTTCCTGTACCTCCTGAAGGAGTTAATACAGCAGTACCGTTTGTTCCGTTATTACATGCTACATTCGTTACTGAAGTGGTTGCTGCTAAAACAGCAGGTTGAGAAATCGTGAAATTTTTACTTAATGTACAAGCATTCGCATCAGTAATAACACAAGTATATGAACCTGCAGAAAGATTTGATGCCGTAGTAGAAGTACCACCACTTGGCGACCAAGAATAAGTATATCCTGTAGTTCCACCACTTACAGTTACTGAAGCAGCACCATTTGTATTTCCAAAACAATCTACGTCAGTATCAGAAGTTGTAGCAGCTAATGCGGTTGGTTGAGAAATAGTAATCAACTGTACAGAGGTACAAGAATTTGCATCTGTTACTGTACATGTATAAGTTCCAGCAACCAATGAACTTTTAGATGAAGTTGTCCCGCCATTTGACCAAACATAAGTATATGCAGAAGTTCCTCCTGCAGGAGACATCGTTGCAGCACCCGTTGCATCTCCATTACATGCCACGTTAGTGATCAAAGAAGAAACCGATAATACAGCAGGTTGTGTGATGGTAAAATTTCGTTGAGCAGTACATCCATTGGCATCTGTAATCAAACAAGAATAAGAACCTGCCGAAAGTGATGATGCACTTGCTGCTGTTCCACCGCTAGGCGACCATGAATAAGAATAAGAAGAGGTTCCACCAGAAGCCGTAACTGAAGCTGTACCTGTTGAATTTCCATTACAAGCAATATTTGTTTGTGAAGTAGATGCTGTTGTTAATGCTGTGGGTTGTGTAATCGTATATACTTGACTTGATGTACAACCTGCGGCATCCGTCACTACACAAGTGTAGGAACCATTTGAAAGATTAGTTGCTGTTGCACCTGTACCACCTGAGGGAGACCAAGCATACGCAAAGCTTGGAGTTCCACCACTTACTAAAATACTTGCTGATCCATTTGCTGATCCATTACATGAAACATTGGTAGTCGAAGCAGAAGAAGTTACTGCAGGATTTACTGTGATGGCAATTGCTGAAGTAGTATCGCTTAAGGAACCAGATGAAACTACACGACGAAACCAAGTTGTTGTTGCTAATGAACCAGGAGAATAACTGGAATTAGTAATGGTTCCAGATGCATTTCCAAATCCAGCCGTAGAACTCGTTGTTGAACTAATCCAATTATAAGTATAGGTTCCATATCCACCATAAGGAGTTGCACCAGTGATGGTAGATGGTGATGTACTTCCACAAATAATTTGTCCTGATGAAGTAGTGTTAGATGAAATGCGTGTATAAATTGTTGTGCTTGTACTAATTGTTTGAATTGGATCAGTTGCTAATCCACCGTACTCTACAACATAAGGCAAGCTCACATTTGGCAAATCATTCCATGCACCTGGTGTTGAACCTGAAGAATAAATTTCTCCGTAATGTTCACTTCCAGAATTATTAGGTTCTCCGCTGTTCCAGTTTGCATATTGTCCCGATTGAGTTACTGGCGAACCATTTCCAACGGAAAACATCGTTCCTTTTTCAGGACCTGTTACCCAATACCACTTTCCTTCTGCTGCTGTTTGATTACCATATGTGGTTACCCCTGTTGCGGTATTTATTTGTGTTACTTCATCAGAACAACCTATCCATGCATCTGCATTTAATACTTGACGAATAAATGCATTTTCCGATGCAGATGTAATGGTTGCTAAATAACCTGTCAACCCTAAATAAGTACGGGCTGCTGCACTCGTTTTTGATGTAGTCCAACTTCCACTTGTCGAAACTAGCTCATAAAAGTGACCATTGGAATTCGCTGACAAATTTCCAGCACTAAAAGTAATGGTACGATCTCCATACTGTGCAGTGTTTGAATTTGAATACGTGACCGTACGCAAAAACGTTTGCCAATTAGCAGCAGTGGCTGAACCATTAAATGTAATTACACCTGTACTACTATTATAAGCAGTTA
>JANOAX010000194.1:0-12024 GCA_031411335.1 Bacteroidota bacterium | reverse complement strand
CTAGAAATGAATTAGGGCAGCCCCGAAAGACTACCCTAAAGGAACTAGCTTAAAGCTGTTCTGATAGATCAAAAGTAATAAAAAAATATCAAATTTGATTTGGAATTTAACACAGAATCTTTGCGAGAAAATTTAGCGAAGTATGTCAGCGAGAAAATTCATCGAATAAAAAATCCGAGATGGAATTATTCTTCCTCCAAGTCTTTTAACAATCCACTCACTTCACTTTCTGTACTACGCAACTTTTCCTTGCACTGACGAATTAATTCACCAGCACGCTTTACATGCTTAGCCAATGCATCAATTCCCGTTTCACCTTGCTCCAGCTCTTCTAATATGTTTTCTAATTCTGCTTTTGCTTTTTCGTAATTAAATTTTTCAGCCATTTTCTTTTTTGTCTTTTAGGATAGATGTGATTTCCCCTTGAAATAATTGTGTGGTAATTTCATCACCAACATTTATTTCATCTGTACTCGTAATAATTTTGCCTTTGTGTAAAGTATAACTATACCCGCGTTTTAATATTTCTTTCGGATCCAACAATCGAAGTTTCGATTCTGAATTTTCCAACCATCGATCTTCCGCTTTGGAAATATTTTTTATTTGTTGATGGAGATGTTCTAACATTTCAACACCATATTCTTTTTCAATGTTAAAATATTGGCGCAATTCTTTTTTATAAAGTATAAAATAGTTGTCTAAAAAGTTTTGTTCTTGAATTAGTAATCCCTGCCACAGATGACGAAAGGAGAATCCTAAATTATCTAAACTCCGACTTGCTTTATTCAAGTCCAACTTCGTGCTTTGCTGCAATTGCCAAACGGCATTATTCACAAATTGTATTTCTTCCTCTAAAACTTCAGTCGCCAACTCGCGAATTTGATTCCACGATTCATCCACACTTACTTCCAACCTCATCTGATGCTCGATTAAAAAATTCGCTACATCGGTAGGTGTCATGCGATCAGTATGCGCTACTTCATCCACGATGCTTTTGTCGGCTTGGTGTCCAATGCCTGTGATAACAGGCATCGGAAATGTGGCAATATTCCTCGCCAAAAAATAATCGTTAAAGCACTCTAAACTACTTGCACTTCCACCTCCTCTCACAATCACCACCGCATCAAACTTTTTAGTGGTATGATCAATCTTTATGCGATTTAATTTTGCAATAATATCACCCGCTGCCAAGTCACCTTGCAATAGCGACGTATATAAAGTGCAACGGTACGTATAGCCATAAACGTTATTAGTCAGTCTCGTTAAAAAATCTTCATATCCTCTCGCATCTTCGGCCGAAATAATGGCAATGTTTTGCAAGGAGGCTGGAAGCTCTCGCAATTTATTTTTATCAAAAATCCCATCTTTCTTTAGTCGTTCAATAGTTTGTCGGCGCTCTAATTCCAACTGACCCATTGTAAACGATTCGTCAATATCATGCACGATCAAGCTCATGCCATAGCGTTCGTGATACTGCACTTCCACTTGCAGTAAAACTTGCATCTGTTCGCGCAAGGATTGCCCCGTCGCTTTTGCAAACCGCGGTTGGATACGACTAAATGTACTTGCCCAAATAATGCCTCTAAACTCCGCTTTCGGTGTAGCACCCACATCGTCTTTTTCGGCAAGCTGTAAATAGCAATGGCCCCGACTCACTTTCAATCCCACAATCTCCGAAGTCACCCAAAAGCGCTCTCCCGAAAAGTGCATCTGAAAAATCCCCGCCACGATAGCCGAGAGCTCAGAGAGTTTAAGGATGGAAGGTGTGGATTGCATGGAGCGAAGATAGTGTAGTTCGATAGAATACAAATATTCCCAAAATTATACTTTTTCGGCCGCTGATCTGCGCAGATTTTTATGATTTTTTATGATGAAGCGCTTTATTTCAATCTTCGCATTAACTGAAAGTTTCCGAGTAAAATGATTTATCTTACGTTTTGAAATCAAACATCGAAACCTAATAATTCTTCATCAAATCGCGAAGCCTTGTGACCAACAACGAATAACCTACAACGAAAATTTAGCCTGTTCAGTAATATAATTTATTTTACCAGAAACATCAAGTAGTCCGAAACAATTATACTCCTTCAACATAAAAAATATTAATGTGCAGAAGGACGTACGGCAGAATCCGATTTACGGTCTCTAAAATATTCCAAAATTTCAGCTTTCGACATTTTAAATAATTTATCACTTAACTTGTCCCTTTGTTGACGCATAAATTTCACAGCATCAAATTTTTTTTCAGTCGTCTTCATATTTTTCAAATTCTCTTGGTGAACGTATTTCTAAGGCCTGATATCCGTTTTTTATATTGATGGAATTATATCCTCGAATTCTTTGCACATTTACAATGTGTTTGAAATTCCAGCTCACTAAAAAGTCGGCACGATGAATGGTTGCGAGAGCGATGTGTAAACAATCGGTGAAGCTAGTTGGGCCAACTACTTTTTCTGAAATGTTTTCAGTCGCCAAACCAATAGCATCTTCAGTTAACTCCAAGTACTCAGAAGTATTAGATCGAATGTTTTTTACAAACTCCTTAACCTTGTCTGGCGCGCTATCAAGTTCTTCTTCTGTTACCGAAGAAAATAGCAAAATAAATTCTTCATTTTTTAATCGTTCGAATAACGGAAACGTATGATCCGAAAACTCCTCATCAAAGCAACCACCGAAAACAGAAGTATCGATATAAATGCGTTGTTTCATTTTCCAAAGGTACAAAAAAGCAATAATGTTTCGACATTTTCCATGTGCCACAAAAATTCCATTTAGCCAACTCGAAGCCTGACAGGCTTTACAATGCGAAGTTTGAGGAACGAAGAAGGAAAGCAAAAAGCTACGTATCATGAAAACAAAAAACAAAATCTAAATTTTGTATCTTTCTAATAGTAATTTTTTTAATAGAGGGCTAGATTTCTTTTTAAAGTAGTATTATTCCAAGAGATCATCTTAAATGTAATCTATTGGGCAAAAAAATATTTGGTTGATACAGATAAAATATTATCTTTGATATGAATTTAAATAAATATTTCGTATGAAAAATTTCAAATTTCAAATTTCAAATTTCAAATTTCAAATTTCAAATTTCAAATTTCAAATTTCAAATTTTTAGTAGCTTATTGATTGCCTTTTTATTGCTGAAAAGCACAACCACCATGGGACAGGCTATGCAATTATCTTTGACCCCATCAATCTACAATGGTTTCAACATTTCTTGTTTTGGTAGTCGCGATGGTTCGGTTGTATTAACGGTAACAGGTGGTGTTCCGCCTTATACTTACAATTGGTCAAATGGTAGTAACACAAAGGATATTTCAAACGTGGCGGCTGGGTATTACCGAGTCACTGTAGTAGCGGATGATGGAGAAGAAGTAGAAGCGGAAGTTACATTGATAGAGCCGGAAGCGATAAACATTGATCAGCTCATCAGTACTTATCCTAATGGATATAATATTAGTTGTTATAGCTGTTATAACGGGAGTATTTTATTGTATCCAAGTGGCGGTGTTTCTCCTTATGCTTTTACATGGGAAGATGGTCCCACCACACAGGATCGATTTAATTTAGGCAGTGGCAGCTATTTTGTGAATATTATAGATGCTAATCAATGTGTATATACACCTGAAGCATTTTATTTAAACGAACCCGAACGTTCTGATTGGACCATGAACGGAAACACGGGCAGCAATCCTACTACTCATTTTATTGGAAGTATTGATAATAAGGATGTGGTATTTAAAACAAATAATACGGAGCGACTACGTATCTTGGGAAATGGCAGCCTTAAATTAAATGCATTCTCGGGCAGTGGTAATAAAGCATTATACGCGGACAACAACGGTATTATAAACGCTGCACCTTGTTACTTATGGGAACAGTGCGGAAACACCATTACTTCAAATGACTATCTAGGAACTAAAAATGCGGTTGATTTAAAATTTAAAGTAAATACCCTAGTAAATACGAATTCAGTAATGACATTAAAGGTAAATGGTGACGTGGGTATTGGAACTGAAACTCCTGCGTCCAAACTGGAAATACAGCATCAAACTCCCATAGGAATGTCCGGAGGAATAAATCTCGTAAACACACAGTTTGGAAATTTTAACAGTGAGATCAAATTTAGTTCCTTGTTTTCTCTAAATCCACAATGGGCCATTGGCAATGATGTAGCACATAATGGCGGACGGAATTTTTTTATTTACGATCATGTAGAAAATGATCCTTGGGGTAAAACCCGATTCATTATTGAAGAACATGGAAGAGTAGGAATCGATACAGAAACACCATCTGAAAAGTTGGAAATTGCACACAATGATGACGGCGGAGGCATTGCGATTAACCGCATCAATACTTCTAACATTACGAAAAGCGAATTAAAATTCTTACATAACGGTTCTCCTCAATTCGCATTTGGAACGGATTTAGGCAATGATGGTGGACATAATCTGTTTGTTTGGGATCATCTGGCTGCATCGGGAGCCGGAGCTTCACGATTATATATAGATGAAGATGGTAGGGTTGGAATAGGTACAATACCGCCAACAAATTGGGTTGATCAGGCTATTCCCTATAAATTATATGTAGAAGATGGAATTGCTACGCGTGATGTAAAAGTACAGGCGATTGGCTGGCCGGATTACGTGTTTGATGAGAAGTATAATTTATTAAGCATTGGCGAATTAGAAAAATTTATCAATAAAGAAAAACATTTGCCCCGAATACCATCAGTGGCAGAGATTAATAGGAATAATGGGTTTGAGCTAGGTGAAATACAAATTTTACTTCTTGAGAAAGTGGAAGAGCAGGCTTTGTACATCATTTCGTTACAAAGCCAGATAAATGAATTAAAGGAGTTGATACTGTCTTCTAAAAAATAGTTTATGATGAAGTCGAAAGTATACCAGCTTTATATCCTCGTGGCGATGATGAGTTTTTATCAATTGGGATATACACAGAGTAACAATGTGGTGACAATAGATGGCAAACAGTTCAAACTAAATGGCGGAAACTTTTATCCGATGGTGATGAATTATGGAGTAGAAATAACAAAACAATCAGGTGGAGGATGGACGCAAAGCCATATAACACCTTATATCGAATATGGAGTTAATTCAGGCCCTACTGGTAGCACTTATTCATATGAGTGCACCGATCAAACGCTATGCCTGTCTTCAATTGAAGATGATTGGACATATTTAGAGGGCATAGGCTTCAATACAATTCGAGTAGCGGGTTTTTATCCCAAGTATGATGAACAATTTGGCTTTTTTTACTTTAATTGTCGCGCTGCTTACAATGTTAATTCTTTTTATAAAATCCCTGTCAATCCATTTAACGCCACCGATCCAGGTTTAATTTTTATTCTGGATCAGTATGAGAGCTTAATGCAAGTGGCCAATACTGTAGGTGTTAAACTTATTTTTAATATGATAGGGGCTAAATCTAATTTTTTAAGTAAACCGGGTAATAATAATGACGAGATTGAATATTACAATGCATTTTTGAATAAGCTTTCTTCACGTGTTGCTTCACTTAGTAATTTATCTCATACTGTATTGGCCTACGATCTATGGAATGAGCCCTGTTATCATGATGCGTCAAATGATAAAACCAAGCAACAAACTTGTGAGATTATCGATATGTGGTATAATACGGTGAAAAGTCATGGTCCAACGCCATTGGTTACGTTGGGTACTTGTGGTTCAGGAGATGAATGGTTTTATGATCCGACCGTAATTAAAGTAGACTTTCATTCCTTACACGTTTATCCACACTGGCAGTCATATGAAGACAAGACGGATCCGACCATGCAACAAAGAGCGCTCAGTAGAATCTATGATGAGTTGTATTGGTTTAATAAAGCTTCACCAGTTCCATGGATTATGGGAGAAATCGGATTCACGGCAAGTGCTAATCTTTCTGTACAGCCGATTGGCGGAACGAACGGCACATTACAAGAACAAGCAAATTTTGCACAAGCGGTAATGGATGCTACCTGCAACTGCGGAGGAAGCGGCTTCAGTTGGTGGGCGTTTCAGGATGGGTATTGGAACACAACCGATCCCGGTTCGAATCATTATGGTATGCTGGAGCGGGGATATGTTACACCTGCATCTTCGGGAGGAGGTTTACCTGAGAAACTGGTAGCAAATGTATTTAATAGTTACATCAAACCACTTCCTGTAAGCAGTTGTGGTCCTTGTCCGGTTACAGCAGCAGATCTTCAAACCTATGATCCCGCTTTAACTTACTTTAATCCTTTTCAACACCCACCCAACCCTTCTAATACCATTAAAGGCTATGTCTATGATCAAGATGGAAATCCCATTGCGAATGCTTATGTGGGAGGGCATACTAATTTAGGGAAGAATAACTCTAACATTCAAGAGTTTGAATTTCAAAGAGTATTTACAGCTGAAAATGGTTATTTTGAATTAATTCCATTTGATTATTATACTAATTCAACAGTTACCGTTTTGGAAGGTAAATTGATTACGTTAGGAATTACATCAGCTGGAGGCGAAAGGTATAAGTACAGTGAACACTATTGGACTATTTGTAATTGCAGTTTAACAATGCCATCTGCTAATATAAACCATACATGGAATCTTGATCGAGTAAATTTCGCATACGAAGGTGATTATAATAATATTAATATATTGAATGGTGAAAATCGAATTCTTGAAGCATATTCTAATTTAACAGTTTCTAATTGCACCCTAAATAGCGGAGCAACAACTGAAATTATGGCGCGCAATGCTATTCGAATTAAATCTGAATCTCATGCGTTCGCTGGTAGTAGTGTTCATATACATTGTGCAACTACAGAAGTGGATTGTGACGATTATGCAGGGTATTCGATGCAATATAAATTGAATTCAAGCAATATGCCTTTGAGTAAGAACGATGAGAGATTTATTAATTTAGAATTTAATAGCGATTCAATTTCAAATGAGTTTGCAATATTTCCAAATCCCGCTTCAACACATTATACAATAGTAAGAAATCAAAATTATCCAGTAGAAATGAAAGTTTATAGTATAATTGGGGAATTTATTGAATCTTTTATATTAACAAGTGAAAAGAGTTTTATAAATGCAAAATCATACAATCGAGGTTTGTATTTAATAAAGAATAATAGTACTGGACAAGTCCAAAAACTAATACTCCAATGAAGAAACACCACATTTATTTGAAAATATTGATTATACTATTATATCAATTACCTGTAGTAAACGCGCAAACTTTTAATTGGGTAAAGAAAGCTGGCGGGTTGGGTGCTGATACCGGTACAAAAATTTGTTTGGATGCCAGTGGAAATCGTTACACTTCTATTGATTCAGGTAATGATACAATCAATTTTAATTCTTCCTCATTTCCTATAAGCGGGCTTAATGACATGTTTATTGTAAAATATGATGTTAACGGAAACGAGTTATGGATAAAACAATTTGGTGGTGAAAATACTAGCATGGTAAACCCACAACTAGAAGCGTGGCGTGATGTTAAATTTGATTCTGTTTCAAACTGTCTATATATTTCTGGTACGTTTTACCAGAATTGTGCATTTGATACTTTTAATTTGAGTGCTGGGATTGGGAATGTAAATTCTTTTGTTGCAAAAATGGATCTAAATGGGAATGTACTTTGGGCTTTTAAAATTAGCAAGGGAACAGCACCACTCATGACTTTAGATGAGACGGGAAATATTTATTTAACAGGAAGTCTTTTAAATAGTGGTTTGTTTTCAAATATTCCAATTCAGTCGGGAGGATATTTTGCCAAGCTTGATTCAAGCGGATCCGTCCTCAACCTTAAACATATTTGTCGCAATGGTTTTCAATCTTCGGCATATCGAGTTTATTCGTTTCAATACATGAGTAATCAAATATTTTTTAATGGGAATTGTAGCGACACATTAACTATTGATACTATTCATCTAAATAATATAACTACCAACTCTATTGTTATATCTGCATGGGATACTTCCGGAAATATTTTGTGGGCTTCACACACGGAACAGGCTAATGTTTTTAATGGCACTATGGGAGTTGACGACTCAAGTAACCTTTACATTTCGAGTTTTTTTCAAGGAAATTTATTACAATTTCAAAATGACACAGTTTATTCATCAGGAAATACGGGCGCGGTTATAGCTAAATTAAATAAGAATGGGACGGTTATTTGGGTAAAGCCAATTGATGTTGGTCTTTCTTATTCTGCAACGAAAATAATGGTAACAGATGATCAGACTCTTTACATAGCAGGCCAATATCAAGATACATTGGTATTTGATAACTTCAGTTTGATATCGGCAAGCGGACTTAATATGTTTGTGGCTCGTTTTGATTTGATGGGAACTTTAATAGGAGCTATTAAAGTGGATAATGCAACCGCCTATGATCTTTCTGAGCCTTTCAATGGAACGATTAACCTTGTTGGTGAATTTGGGTATAATGGATCAACATCTTTTGGATCTATATCAGTTACAAGCTACGGCTCCTCCGACATGTTCCTCGCCAACCTCAGCGCCATCACGGGTTCGGGCGGAAATGAGAGAATAGCCAACAACCAACTCATCATTTATGCAAATCCAAACAAAGGAAGTTTCAGAATTAAACTACCGGATGCGATTACCGATTTAACAGGAGCAATACTCACCGTTTATGATGTACAAGGAAAAGAAGTGGCTCGATTTAATTTAGAGCAAACATCAGATCATCCACAACTAGAAATCAACAATGCCATAGCTGGTTTTTATACCGTTCGTTTGGTAAAAGGAAAACAAGTGTTTAATGGGAAGTTGGTGGTAGAATAATTTGATCGCGAAGCCTCGCGATGGATTAATTTGAAATCGCGAGGCTTCGCGATGAAAATTTCGCAAAAAGCGAGACAAATTTGAAAATGGGTTAATCCTGCCTTGTCGTGAGATAGGATTGAAAATCTACTTTAGTGGAATGCACGTTAGTTCTCTACAAAATTTAATTTGGATAGGATAGTTAAAAAAAGTAACTTTGATAAAGAATTTTTTTTAATCATGAAAAGTAATATGCGCATTAGAAAATTATTTTTTTATTCCTCGATTTTATTTGCCTTTCTGTTTTCTGTTAGTTGTTATGGGCAATCTTTTAATTGGGTAAATCAAGAGGGAGGGTTTGGATATGATATTGGCAGTTCATCTTGTCGCGATTTAAGTGGTAATATCTATTTATCAGCTTTTGGCGGAGGTGGAGGAAATACAGTTATTATTGCCACTGATACATTTAACGTAAGTGGTATGGATGATATGTTTTTGATAAAATATGATCCGAATGGAAATCATTTATGGACAAAACAATTTGGTGGAAATAATTCGAGTACGAATCCCTATATAGGCGAAGCTATATCTGAGATACTTTTTGATTCAGCTTCTAATAGTATTTATGTAGCAGGAACGTACTATCAAACATGCCAGTTTGATACAATAACCCTGAACACACAATCAGGATCCACCGACAATTTTCTAGCAAGACTTGATGTTAATGGTAGTTTTATGTGGGTTAAAAATATTAATTCTTTACCAAGCGGAAGTGAATCTGGAATAGCCATAAGCTCCGATCAAAATGGGAGCTTATTTATTCTCACGGGATTTAGTAATGGTGGCTATATTGGTTCAGTGAGTTTTCCTATGGGGACTTCCCTTGCTAAGATATTTAGTGATGGTACAATACAGTTGCCTCCAAGTAGTTTAATCTTGAATAGTTATATAATATGGAATATGCAATATTCAAATGGAAGATTATTAATGCTCGGAAGTAGTTATGATACGTTGACAATTGATACAATTCATATTAATAGCATTAATTCAACGTCTGGTATTTTAACATGTTGGGATACCAGTGGTAGTATTATATGGGAGCGCCATACCATGGATGGCGATGTATATGCCGGGACTTTTTGTTCCGATGCAATGGGGAATATTTTTATGACATATTATTTTCAAGATCCATGGATAATATTGGGCAACGACACCGTATTCTCGGTTGGAAATACCGGAGGAGTGTTATTGAAGTTGAATAATTCAGGTGCAATAAAATGGGTAAAATCTATTGATGTAGGATTACAATACGGCTACTTTCCGGTTGCAGCAAAAATGGATGCAGAAAATAATTTTTATATAGCAGGTAACATGAAAGATAGCCTTGCATTTGGGAATGTGAGTTTGGTTTCAAATTTTCCAGGTAATTTTTACAATTCGTTTGTCGCGAGATTTGACTCGAGTGGCAATTGCATTGGAGCTGTTCAAGCAGATAATGTACAGGCTAAAGATTTAGAGGTAGATAATAATTCTAATGTCTATTTGGTTGGCGGATTCAGCAATACAGCTCATTTTGGTAATATAACATTAGTAACTAATAATTCCTCCGACATATTCCTCGCCAACCTCAGCGCCATCACGGGTTCGGGTGGAAATGAAAGAATAGCCAACAATCAGCTCATCATTTATGCTAACCCCAACAAGGGAAGTTTCAGAATTAAACTACCAGATGCTCTTACCGATTTAGCAGGAGCAATACTCACCGTATATGATGTACAAGGAAAAGAAGTGGCTCGATTTAATTTAGAACAAACATCAGATCATCCACAACTAGAAATCAACAATGCTATATCCGGTTTTTATACCGTTCGTTTGGTAAAAGGGAAACAAGTGTTTAATGGAAAGTTGGTGGTGGAGTAGGTGGAAGTTAGATGTTAGATTTTGGTTGTTGGATTATTTTTAGTGACTACTCAATTCAGATTTTTTATGAAAAGAAGAACTATTACCTTTTATTCATTGTAAGAAACAACTCAAGCTTAAACGCAGCGATCGCAACGTTTTGCAACGGTCGCAGCGAAAATCACTTGCCCTGCTGTCAGACGAAGGATATCCTGCAGGGGAGTGAAGAGCGTTTTCTTGTAGCTAGTAGTCAGAAACAATTAACCGAAACCCAATTATAATGCATTTAAAAAATCCAACATCTAAAATCTAAAGTCTAACTTCTTTTCCGATAACTCACCACCGCCCATCCATTCAGTATAACGGCAAAGAGTGCTATAATTCCCAAATGTACTTTGATATCATTAAAGCCACTTCCTTTAATCACCACCATGCGCATCACTTCAATAAAATAAGTTACGGGATTAAACCATGTTACTACCTGCGCCCATGGTGGCATACTGTCGATGGAAGTGTACAGTCCGCCCATCAAAATAAAAATCATCATTAAGAAAAAAGAAAGCAGCATTGCCTGTTGTTGCGTTTGTGAAATATTGGAGACCAACAAGCCTAATCCTAACACGGCAGGTAAATAGACCGCCGCAAAGAGGTAGATGAGACCAATGTTTCCCATGGGAACAATGCCATAGATAACTCTTCCTACCAGCAAACCGAGAGTAAGTACAAAGAGTCCTAACACCCAAAATGGAATTAATTTTCCAAGAATGAAATGATATTTTCGGATAGGCGTTACGTTTATTTGCTCGATGGTGCCCACTTCTTTTTCTTTTACAATATTAAGTGCAGTTAAAAACGATCCTACCATCGTTAACAATACCACCATAATTCCTGGCACCATAAAGAGCGTGTAGCTTTGGCGGGTATTGTACCAATTATTACTGATCACTTCTACTCTTGGAATCTCATCAAACTTGGGAAATTGAATCCACTGTGTTCTTATCTCCTGATTGTAATCGCGAAGAATGGTATTTAAATACGCGGCACCTAAATTCGCACGCGCTCCGTTAATTGCATTCACCGCAAGGAAGATGGGCGCTTCACTTTCACGGACTAATTGTTTTTCGAATCCATGCGGAATTTCTAAAATCAAATCGCTTTTGTCATGTTCTACATCGAGTAATGCCTCTTTATAATCCGACGAGTATCCCTGCAATTGAAAAGTTCCGCCCGAAGTTATTTTGCGAATCAATTCGCGGGAATACATGCTGTGATCGTGATCGATGACATGAATATTTACATTCCGTATTTCGTAGTTGGCTACC
>JANOAX010000193.1:0-4044 GCA_031411335.1 Bacteroidota bacterium | reverse complement strand
GGAGCTAGGTTGATCCAATGTGGAATCTAAGCCAGGAATAAAAAGATGAGCCACCATGACGGAAGCCAGTCCCTGCGGAATTAATTTCATAAAAGGAAATAATTCGAGTGAATCCAATCGCTCTGGAGATGCGTTCACCACGGGCAATGACAAATGTGAATCGGTATCTGTATCACCATGTCCAGGAAAATGTTTTGCGCAAGCCATCACTTGATGATCCTGCATACCTTTCATATAATTTAATCCGTACAAGGCCACCTTTTCCTTACTCTCACCAAACGCACGACTATTGATGATGGGATTATTGGGATTATTATTAATATCAATATCGGGCGCAAAATTGATATGAATTCCTATGCGCTTGCATTGTGAAGCGATCTCCACGCCCATCTCATACACATCATGCGCAGAAGCACCAGCACCTAATGTCATTTGACGAGGAAAGCGAATCGTAGAATCCAATCGCATACTCAATCCCCATTCCCCATCAATTCCTATAAGCAATGGAATTTTAGAATGCGATTGATAAAAATTTGTCAAGTTCGCTTGGCGCAAAGGTCCACCTTGAAAAAAGATGAGTCCTCCAATTTTAAACGAATCGATGAGTTGCGTGATTTGTGCGACATGCGCCGCATCCTTATTTGAAAATGCATCTACCATAAACAGCTGTCCCATTTTCTCTTCATACGACATCGTCTTAAAAATGCTATCGGCCCAATTTTTCGCCTCTGCCGATTCAAAACAGGGGATGTTTCTTTGACCGTGAGATGAATGAGATAGCAGTGTGAGAATACTGAAAAATGCAATAATTTTTTTCCAATGGAGCATATACAATAGTAGGAAGGTTCATTGCATCAAACTCAAAAAGTTGAGAAGTTATTACACAATTTGGGTGTGGATAACGGGATTTTCTTTCGCACAATGATTTTTATTGAAATATTGATTTTCGTACGGATCAAAATTTCAAGCTGCTAGCTTCTGGCTTCTAGCTGCTAGGATATTTCGGGGAATATTGATTACGTTTTAGTGGTGATTTTTTATTAACACTAAAGGCACTAGAGAACACAAGAGTACACCCGAGTTTTCTTTAGTGCTCTCTAGTGCACTTTTGTGTCTATAGTGTTGAAAAAAATCAATAATCGCCTATAAGTTTTAATTGAACTACACCGCAACTTGGTATTCCCTTAACGCATCGTTTAACGAGGTTTTTTGATCGGTGCTTTGTTTTCTTTTGCCGATGATGAGCGCGCAGGGAACTTGAAATTCGCCTGCGGGAAATTTTTTGGTGTAGGAGCCGGGGATCACGACAGATCTAGATGGAACTTTTCCTCTGTATTCGATGGGTTCGGGGCCGGAGACATCGATAATCTTTGTGCTTTGAGTTAGGACAACATTGGCACCTAACACCGCTTCTGATTCAACATGCACACCTTCTACCACAATACATCGCGAACCTATGAAACAATTATCTTCTATAATTACCGGTGCAGCTTGTACGGGTTCTAAAACACCTCCAATTCCCACACCACCGCTGAGATGAACGTGCTTACCAATTTGTGCGCAGGAACCAACGGTAGCCCACGTGTCCACCATAGTACCTTCGTCAACATAAGCACCAATATTTACATACGAAGGCATCAAAATAACACCTTTAGCTAAATACGATCCGTGTCGTGCTAATCCATGCGGAACCACACGAACCCCTTGCTTTTCGAAATTCTTTTTCAATGGAATTTTATCATGAAACTCGAAGGGACCTACTTCGATGGTTTCCATTTTTCGAATCGGGAAATAGAGGATAACAGCCTTTTTCACCCAATCGTTCACTATCCAAACACCATTTACTTGTTCGGCAACACGTAATTCTCCAGTATCTAAAAGGGCTACCACTTGCTCAATAGTAGCACGAACTTCGCTATCCTGCAATAAGTTCCGATCGTTCCAGGCCTTTTCAATGATCTCTTTCATTTGATAAATTCTATAATTAATTGCTCAAAATTACTAAACTTAGTAGAAGCACTGTATTTTTGCGGGATGGGACGATTGATGGCTATTGATTACGGAAAGAAAAGGTGCGGAATAGCGGTCACCGATCCCAGTCAAACCATCGCCACCGCATTAGACACTGTACCCAGACATTTGCTCATTGAATACCTTCGAAAATATTTTTCGATTGAAACAGTTGATCAACTTGTAGTAGGTGAACCCAAGCGATTGAACAATTCAGATTCGGAAACTACTTTGCTCGTGCATCAGTTTGTTAAAAATTTGACCAAGCAATTTCCAGAAATGATGATCGTCCTCTATGACGAAAGATTTACATCCAAAATCGCCACACGAAGTTTAATCGAAAGTGGACAAAGCAGAAAAACAAGACAAGACAAATCTGTACTAGACCGCGTAAGTGCGACTATACTATTGCAAGATTACCTATCCAGCCTTCAATTTAAGAAATGATATATCCTATTGTAGCTTACGGCGACCCCGTATTGAGAAAAAAAGCAGAGTCTATCAGTAACGACTATCCGAAATTAATGACCATCATCGATAATATGTTTAAAACGATGTACCATAGTCAAGGTGTAGGATTGGCCGCTCCACAGGTGGGTATTTCTATTCGCTTGTTTGTTATTGACTCGACTCCCTTTAAAGAAGATGATGAAAGTGCGGATGGATTCAAACGTGTTTTCATTAATCCCGAATTGATTAACGAAGAAGGCGACAAATGGAAATTCAACGAAGGATGTTTAAGCATTCCAGGAATTAGAGAAGACATTGAGCGCAAACCTCGACTTACTATTCGTTATCAGGATATGAATTTCGAAACGCATATTGAGGAATTCTCTGGAATAAAAGCAAGAATCATACAGCATGAGTACGATCATTTAGAAGGAATTCTTTTTACGGACAAACTTACTCCGCTCAAGAAAACATTATTGAAAGGTAGATTGATGGATATTTCGAAAGGCAAAGTAGATGTTGATTACAAAATGAAATTCAATCAAAAGCGATAATTTATGTCGTCAAATACAAAGATTTTTCTGATTGGATTTATGGGTGCAGGAAAAAGCAGTGTTGGAAAAAAACTTGCTCAATCGTTACATTACCGTTTTGTTGATTTAGATGAGTTAATAAAAAAGAAAAACAAAAAATCGATTCCAGAAATTTTCGAATTGGAGGGAGAAGAAGTTTTCAGAATCGCAGAGCAACAAGCCTTGCATAGTTTAAAAGACGAATCGAAAATTGTTGTTGCTACGGGAGGTGGATGTCCTGTTTTTGAAAACAATATGGAATGGATGAACGCTCACGGAAAAACCATCTATTTAAATTGCAGTTTGGGAGTGTTATTTCATCGCATTGCTCCTCTAAAAAGACAACGACCATTGATTGCACATTTAGACGATGTGGACATCATGGATTTTATGGTGATGAGTTTAAAGGAAAGAAGCGGAAACTATGAAAAAGCAAATTTTGTTGTTGATGGAGATGGGAAGGTGGAGGAAGTTTGTAAGAGGATTTTAGATTTTATGGAGAAAGATAAGGTTCAAGGGAAAATATTGAAATACTAGCTTCGCATATTACTTATTGTTTAAACGCAACGGACGCAGCGTCCCGAAGCATCGGGATCGCAACGGGCGCAGCGAAAAAGGAATTTCCGGAGTTAGAAACAAGTCGTTACGAAAAAAACTTGAAGCTAGAGGCTAGCATCAATACTTATTATATCAATAAATCGTTAAGCTTATAAATTTTTCCTCCCTACCCCTTGTTTTTCCAAAAATCTTTTTTACATTCGTTGAACCAAATCTCATTTTTATGGATAAATATCTGATTGTTTTACGAAGAAAGACACTTCTCTTACTCTTTATTCTTTTTTCCGGAATACCTCTGCAAGCTCAATCCAATTTTGACGCTTATGTTATCACTTCCGCACCCGTCAATGATAAGGTGATGGGGACCATGTTTGTCACGTTGGCTGACACCAATCAGGTAGAGTTTATCGAGATCAAACTCGGAAGTAGTGATGGTGTTTTTAATTTGTTTGAT
>JANOAX010000192.1:0-6685 GCA_031411335.1 Bacteroidota bacterium | reverse complement strand
GAAAATAGAGAAAACAACAATGGGCAATATCTCATTATTGGCCATCGCC
Source organism: Bacteroidota bacterium (assembly GCA_031411335.1). GTDB lineage: Bacteria > Bacteroidota > Bacteroidia > AKYH767-A > OLB10 > JAJTFW01. The sequence goes on along the minus strand of JANOAX010000192.1, from coordinate 6,636 downwards.
TCAATCACACTTTTGGGAATTACATGGGTAATGAATTCTCGAAAAGAAGGAGCACCTTTACTTAATCCTTCGCTTAATTCCTCAGCAGGAAGAGGCAAATGCATCACTAATCCGGGCTCGAAAATATTAACTAATACTAATCCTAAACTCAAAGCTAAAATGGTAGCACCTTGGAAATAAAGAAGGGTCTTGATTCCAATACGTCCAACACTCTTAAAATCGCCCACCTTCGCAATTCCATACACTAGTGTACTGAATACCAACGGAGCAATAATCATCTTGATTAAGCGCAGAAATATATCGCTCAGGATCTGAATATTATCGGCAAACTTGTTAAAATCAGCAGGATCGGGGTAAATCTCGCGGTATATATAACCAACCAGAATACCGAGTAGCATGCCAATAAATATGCGAGCAGTAAGGTTTATCTTCATAGGATCAGGTCCAAAAATAACCGAATTATCCGAATAATCGACGACTTAGAGCATCTCAGCCCATAGGTCTTTTATATCTTTGCACCCTATTAAAATAAGAGATTAGTATTTAGCATGGAAATTCCAAAGACATTTCAATCTGAGATTGCCGAAAATAAATGGTACGCCTACTGGATGCAGAAGGGCTATTTTCGCTCTGTACCCGATGAGCGCGAACCCTATACTATTGTAATTCCACCGCCTAATGTGACTGGTGTTTTGCACATGGGTCATATGCTGAATAATACATTGCAAGATGTGATGATTCGTCGTGCCCGAATGCTCGGAAAGAATGCCTGCTGGGTGCCTGGAACCGATCACGCTTCCATTGCTACAGAAGCAAAGGTGGTGCAAATGTTGCGCGAAAAAGGAATTAAAAAATCCGATTTGAGTCGTGAAGATTTTTTAAAGTACGCCTGGGAATGGAAAGAAAAGTACGGTGGAATTATTTTAGATCAGTTAAAAAAGTTAGGCGCCTCGTGTGATTGGGATCGTACGCGATTCACCATGGAAGAGGATATGAGTGAAGCGGTAATTGATGTATTTATCGATTTGTATAAAAAAGGATATATCTACCGTGGTATGCGCATGGTGAATTGGGATCCGGCCGGACTCACTGCAGTTAGCGACGAAGAAGTTATACATAAGGAAGTGCAGTCGAAATTGACTTACGTACAATATGTGATTGTTGATGCCGATGAAATTTTTGATGCGAATGATAAAGCAGCGGTACAGAAAAAGATTGATGCGAAGTCGACCATTACCATTGCAACTGTTCGACCAGAAACCATTTTAGGTGATACTGCGGTGTGCGTGCATCCTGACGATCCCCGATACGCTCATCTCAAAGGGAAATTTGCGATCATCCCTATGGTGAATCGTAAAGTGCCCATTATTTTTGATGATTATATTTTAATTGAATTCGGAACAGGCGCTTTGAAAGTGACTCCTGCGCACGATATCAATGACTACAACTTAGGAAAAAAACATAACCTCGAAGTAATTGATACCTTGAATGCTGATGGTACGATGAGTGCTCAAGCTGGATTTTATATTGGTGAAGATCGTTTTGTGGTGCGCAAGAAAATTGTGAAGGACTTGGCGGAGATGGGCTTGGTGGCGAAAGTAGAAGACTACACGAATAAAGTAGGATACAGTGAACGTACCGATGCGGTAATTGAACCACGCTTGAGTATGCAATGGTTTGTGAAGATGAAAGAATTTTCTAAACCAGCACTCGATGCCGTGATGGATGGCGAAGTGAAGTTGTATCCTGAAAAATTTGTGAATACTTATCGTCATTGGATGGAGAATGTGCACGACTGGTGTATTTCTCGTCAGCTCTGGTGGGGACAACGTATTCCAGCTTGGTACGACAACAAAGGAAATTTCGCTGTAGCAAAAACGTTGGATGAAGCTATTAATCTTTTCATGAAAGAAAACCCAGGAATAACGGCGAAGGATATCCGTCAAGATGAAGATGTATTGGATACATGGTTCAGTTCTTGGCTATGGCCAATTTCTGTTTTTGATGGATTTAAGGATCCCAACAATAAAGACATCAACTATTACTACCCAACCAACGATCTAGTTTCTGCTCCTGAAATTTTGTTTTTCTGGATTGCTAGAATGATCATGGCGGGTTATGAATACAGAGGAAAGAAACCTTTCAATAATGTTTATCTCACCGGAATTGTACGTGATAAGCAAGGTCGGAAGATGAGTAAATCGCTAGGCAATTCACCGGATCCTTTAGATTTGATAAAGAAGTTTAGTGCCGATGGTGTACGTGTGGGGATGTTACTTTCTTCTCCTGCAGGAAATGATTTATTGTTTGATGAAAGTTTATGTGAACAAGGAAGAAACTTCAGTAATAAAATTTGGAATGCGTTCCGATTGGTAAAAGGATGGGAAGTAGATGCAACTCTTCCTCAACCCGAAGTAAATAAAGTAGCGATCAATTGGCTCGAAGCACGCATCAATGAAAGTTTAGTGGAGATCAATGATCATTACGAAAAGCTTCGTATTTCGGATGCGTTGATGAGTACCTATAAATTAGTATGGGATGATTTTTGCGCTTGGTATTTAGAGTTAATAAAGCCAGCTTATCAACAAGCCATTGATGCGGCAACCCTTGCATCAACCATCACACTCTTTGAAAAAATATTGATTATCATTCATCCTTTCATGCCATTTATATCCGAAGAGTTATGGCATTTGTTAAAAGATAGAAATGAGGGTGATGATATTATCATTGCATCATGGCCAAAAATAAATACTGCCAACGAAGAAATATTAAAAGCCTTCCCTATTGCTGCAGAACTTATTGGGGAAATTAGAAATTTCCGTCAGAGCAAAGGATTGAGTCCGAAGGAAGCGTTGGCTTTAAGTATTCGTTCGAATGGATCGACTGCAGCATTGAAAATTTTTGGAGATGCTATTATGAAGCTTGGCAATTTATCGGAAATTAAATCGGTAACTGAAAAACCTGAAAATACTTTCCCATTTGTTATTCGTGACCTGGAATGTTTTATTCCGATGAGTGAGAACATCGACAAAGATGCCGAACGTAAAAAGTTAAATGACGATTTAACGTATACTCATGGATTTTTGAAATCGGTGATGGCAAAGTTGAACAACGAACGTTTCGTAAACAATGCTAAGCCTGAAATTTTAGCAGCAGAGCAAAAGAAAAAATCCGATGCTGAAGCAAAGATTCGTGCTATTGAGGAAGCGTTAAGTTCATTATCATGAGTCAGCAAAGTGTGCGACAACTTTTCCTGCGACATGTTGCACAAACAAGTCCGACCCCACTCGGCTTAGAAATTGAAAAAGCAGAAGGACTTTATTTATATGGAGCCAACGGAGAGAAATGGCTCGATTTAATTAGCGGTATTTCCGTGAGCAATGTTGGACATCGTCACCCCAAAGTGATTGAAGCCATTCATGAGCAACTTGAAAAATACATGCACTTGATGGTGTATGGAGAATACATTCAATCACCACAAGTAAAGTTAGCGGCAAAATTAGCAAGCGTAATTCCCTCTATCGATAGTGTATACTTCACCAACAGCGGCACTGAAGCCATAGAAGGTGCTATTAAATTAGCAAGACGATATACAGGGAGAAAAAAAATATTTTCATTTAAAGACGCGTATCATGGTTCTACCAATGGAGCGTTGAGTTTAATGAGCAATGAATATTTCAGTGTACCTTTCCACCCTTTATTACCGGAAGTATTTCATCTCACTTCTGGTAGTTTTCAAGAGTTAATAAACATCGACAAAGAAACTGCAGCAGTGTTTGTAGAAATTGTTCGAGGAGAAGCGGGCGCTGAAGTCGTAGATCCAACATTCTTGCAAGACTTACGGTCGCGCTGTACCGAAGTAGGTGCGTTGCTAGTAGTAGATGAAATCCAAACTGGGTTTGGACGCACTGGACCTTTCTTTGCTTCACAGGGAGTGAATATCATTCCCGATATTTTAGTGATCGCAAAAGGAATGGGCGGAGGAATGCCAATCGGTGCTTTCTTGAGTAATAAAAAAATCATGGATGTATTAAGTGACCAACCTGTTTTAGGTCATATTACCACCTTTGGAGGAAATTCGGTTTGTTGTGCAGCATCCATTGCTACTTTTGATGTGATTCAATCTTTACAAACTGAAGTTCGTGTTCCAAAATTAGAATCCATCGTAAGAAAAACATTAGTTCATCCAGCCATACAAAACATCAGCGGCAAAGGAATGTTGCTTGCGCTTGTTTTCTCATCGGATGAATTTGCACAAAAAGTAATTGCTGCATGCATTAAAAAAGGAGTAATCACCGATTGGTTCCTCTTTGCCGCAAATCGACTACGGATTTGTCCTCCGCTCACCATAACAGAAGAAGAATTATTAGCGGCTTGCCAAGTCGTTTTAGCAGCCATTGACGAGTGCTATCAGCTTGATTTATAGAAAGTCACGCAATAACTCCTCAAAACTTCATATAGCTCATTTACATTTGCGTTTCCTATCTTTGTAGCGTTATTATATAGAGAGTTTAGGAATCCAAAAAATTTATTCGGTTATGAACGTACTAATTGTAGAAGACGAACGCTCCTTGTCGCACGAGATGGAAATTTATCTTTCTCGACAAAATTTAAATTGTGATGTTGCTTTTAACGGAAAAAGTGCATCGGATAAAATTCACGCCAACTCCTATGATTTCGTCCTTCTCGATTTAGGATTACCCGATATGGATGGATTGGATTTGTTGAGAGAATCGAAAAAAGCAGGGATCGAAAGTGCCTTTATCGTTTTAACTGCACGCAGTGAAGTAGAAGATAAAATCACTGGTCTCGATTTAGGTGCCGATGATTATATTGCAAAACCATTTTCATTAGCCGAACTACACAGTCGCATGCAAGCCATTTTGCGTCGCAAGCACGGACTTAAATCCAATGTAATGAGTGTTCATGATTTCGACATCGACATTCAAAATCGTACGGTTCATTGCAATGGCAATAGCATCAATCTTACCAAGAAAGAATTTGATTTGTTGCACTACTTAGCGTTACATAAAAACAGAGTGTTGACACGTATTCAACTCACCGAACATATTTGGGGTGATGTTTTAGAAGATGATTACGAATCGAATTACATTGATGTGCATGTAAAAAATTTACGCAAGAAATTATCCGCACAATCCAGCGTAGATTGGTTTGAAACGGTACGTGGTGTAGGCTATCGTGTAAACGCTTAAGCATTTGACTGCTCTACAAGCCCGTCCTAAAAAGTCGATGACCATACAGGTCAAGTTTGCGCTTTACAATGCCGTTTCCAAAGCGCTCATCATTTTAGCTTTTATGACGTTGTTGCCGATATTGGTAGAACGAATCGTTTATGAACACATCGATAAAAGATTAGTTGCGCGAAGTGAACGCATTCTTCTCACAGTAAAAAGAGGAAGTATTGCCGACATCGTGAGAGAACAAGATTGTAGTTTTGAAAGTTACAATATTTTAAAAGAGGAATTTGTTGCCATCTACCCTATCACCGACCCGTTAAAAATGAACAACGGGACTCAAATTAGAAATGAGACCTGGAGCATTGAAGGAGAAAAGCTTCAGCACCGTATTATTAGTCGGCCCTTTTTATACGACAACCAAATGTACGAATTGAATATTGGTGAAGGCATCAGTACCATTGACGAATTAAAATCCATTATTCAACGCTTTCTCTTAGTCATGATGTTAGGAGTAATTTTGATTTCCCTTTTCATTGATTTAGCCTTTGCACGTTTACTTTTAAAACCATTGAATAGCATCATCAGCACGAAACTTCTTCCGGTACCGTCGCCTGCCTATTTTAATTTTACTCCCATACCAAGTTCAACGGCTGAATTCAATCAACTCGACAATCGAATCAATGAAATGATGCACAAACTGAAAGACTCGTTTCAAATCGAAAAGGAGTTTATCAGCAATGTATCACACGAACTGCAAACACCCATCAGCATCATTCAAAATCGTTTGGAGAACATCATCAACGAAGGAAATTTATCCGATGAATTACTTATCAAGCTTTCCGATTCACAACGCACATTGAATCGAATGAGTAGAATTATAAAAGCACTTTTATTAATTTCAAAAATTGAAAACGATCAATACCTCAAGCAAGATACCATTGGCGCCATAGAGTTGATGGATGAAGTGCTTGAAGAGATTGAAGAAAGATTAACAGAAAAGAACATTACACTCCATAAATACTTTTACGACGATTACAACATCACCCAATGCAATCGCACTTTACTTTTTACCATGATGACGAATTTGATTAACAATGCCATCAAGTATAACAAAGACAGTGGAAGCATCGACATTTATACACGAGTCAAAGACGGTAAATTTCAAATTGAAATTAAAGACAGTGGAATTGGAATTGACAAAACAGATATCAACGGAATTTTTGATCGATTCAAACGACTCAATAAAAACAAAGCGGATGGATATGGCTTAGGCTTACCACTCGTTAAAACCATTGCGGGTTTTCATAAAATTGAAATTATTGTTGACTCCACCCCAAATGTAGGAACGGAGTTTACGTTGAGATTTTAGATGGGAGATCGGATCGCGAAGCTTCGCGAGGGAGATGGGAGTAGCTAGAAGCTAGAAGCTAAAAATACG
>JANOAX010000191.1:0-13945 GCA_031411335.1 Bacteroidota bacterium | reverse complement strand
GTCGCCAGAGCATCCGCCGGTATGCATAAAAAGAGCGCCCATCCAAATAAAATATTGAGAAGCAGGAGCCAAAAAAATGACAAGAATTAACAAAGAATTTATGACCACAAAAGGAGCCAATGCAATATACAGGAAGGGCTTCTTATAGGTAACAAACTTATCAGCCATCGCATAAAAAATTAATTTTTTCCATTCTGCTTTATAGCTCACGTTGGATGCACCCGCTTTTCGATACATAAACCCATGTATTAATTCATGAAAGGGAACTAATAAAAAAAAGAAAGCAATACCGAGCGAAAACTCTGATAGATGATCCAAAAAAGCTCCTGATTTTATTAAACTATATACCGAAATTACCAGTAATGAAATTGAAAAAATTCCATAGAATAACATCACCAGATTTCGTTTAAAAAAATAAGGTTTAATAAAGTCACCTATTTCGCTATGAGTAAGAATAGATTGAAGTGTATAGCCTTTAGACTCCAAATTTTTAACAACTAATAAATCCGTCATATTTTAAACTTAGAAGGATCAATTTACATTTTTACAATTTTTCTTTTACTGATTCCAAATTGAGTTCGAACTTCCAAAATGTAAGTTGCTAGTGGCAAATTTTCCATTGAAACTTCAAATGATTTGTCATTAATTTCACCTTTGCTAATTGTGTTTCCATTCACATCATATAATTGATAGTTAAACATTGACTCACCTGATACAATGTTTAAAATTGAACTTGAAGGATTCGGATAGCAAAATAAATTTATTGGAGCATCCACTTCAGTGCTTCCCGTGATACCAGATATTACTGTAATATTTATAATTACAGAATTAGAATTTAGTCTGTATATATAAGACGAATCACAATAAGTATCTACGCAACCACTAGCATCTGTTACAGTTTGACAAATGGTATATAATCCAGCAGTGGCATATGCATGTGTAGGCATTGGACCTATTGAAGTATTTCCATCTCCCCAATCCCATGAATAACTTAATGGAGCAATTCCTGTAGCTAAATTTTCTACAAAATAATTATGAGGGATAGTGTCAGCGAAAATATTATAATTTGCAGCGCATCCAAAATTAATCGAATCAGGAATATATTCTCGCAATGAACTTGTTTCACTTTGAGATACTAATCCAGCAACCACAAAACATCGATTATTAATAGACCAACAAACACCTGAATGATAATTTAAATGATTGATTTCTATTGCTGCCCTGATTCGCCAAGAATTTAATATAGGATCAAATTCATATAGCCTATAAGGAGAGGGATCGGGATTAAATAAGTCTGCTCCTCCTCCTAAAAATCCCTTCCCAAATGCAGAAAATGCAGCTGGAAAATATCCTCCAATATCAGGATAATCTGTTTTTTGTATCCATTGATCTGAAAGGGAATTGTACTCCCATAAATCATTTAACATTGTAAAATTATCATCATCGACCCCTAAACCAACATATGCATTACTCCCAACTACAAAAACTCCCGGACCAATTCGAGAAGCAGCAGGCAATGGACTTTTTAAAGACCATTGATCACTGATCGGTTCGTACTGCCAAAGTTCATTCGTTTGATTATAATTGGAATCTATTCCACAAACGACATAACCAAAATTTCCTATAGAAAATCCGGTTGAAAAGGAATTATTTCCACCACCAAAATCGGCCTTTTGTGTCCAGGTATTAAACAAAGGATCGAATTCATAAACATCTTTTAAACTAAAAAAAGTAAGATCTTCGCCCCCACCAACATAACCTTTACTATTTATTGCAAACCCAAAAGATAACCTTCGGGGTGCAGGGAGATTTGCTTTCTGAGTCCATACATTCGTTGCAGTATTATATTCCCAAAAGTCTTGAAATATTACCGTTGATGCATCAAAAGACCCCCCTCCTATAAACCCACTTGTTCCAATCGAGAAGCCGACAGCATAAGCTCTAGGCGAAGAAGGTAACGAATCGTGCAGAATCCAATTATTCTGAGCTCTACTTGGAGAAATCTGAATACACAAAAAAAGCAACAAAAAAAATCCTAGTTTTTCTGGATAATACCTATTTACAAAGGAAGCAAATCTATTATTCATAAAATGATTTTTTATATTATAATTATTAATCCAATATTGGTTTAATAATGAAGACGTCAAATACCCTATCAAAGGTTGCACTAAGATATAAAATCTTGATTAAATCACTAAATCAATCAATTTTTTGATAGAACTTAATTGCAATTCTAATTTATGTAGTTTTATACTTAATTTAGCATTAAACCTATTCTTAACTATGTCAAACGAAGACCTACGATACCCCATCGGAAAATACTACCCTCCTCAAGACATTACCAAACAAATAATGGAAGAATGGATGGCCATCATTGCAGCGTTACCTACACAATTGGAATTGGCTGTAAAAAACAAAAATGTTGATAAACACGATTGCCAAAACTGAGAAGGAGGTTGGTCGGTGCGACAGGTTGTACATCATTTGGCGGATAGTCATATGAATGCTTACATCCGCTTTAAGTTGGCACTTACAGAAGAGAGTCCAACCATTAAACCTTACAAAGAAGAGCTATGGGCAGAACTTGCCGATTCAAAGTTTGGCACATTGGAAGATTCAATGGCTCTATTAAAAGCGTTGCACAGTCGTTGGAGTCATGTCCTTCAAAATATTTCCGCGGAGGAATGGAGACGAACTTTTGCACATCCTCAATACAATCGAACAACGACCTTGCAATTCAACCTTGGCTTATATGCCTGGCATTGTCAACATCACACTGCGCATATTACGAATTTACGAGCCCTGAAGGGATGGATTTAGGTTTGATAATGTTTGCTGTGGGATATTGCTTTTTGCTTCGGATGTTGTAGGATGTTAGATTTTAGATTTTAGATGTTAGATGTTAGATGTTTTGACCTAGCCTGAAATAGGTTGACTTTTTAGTTAGATTGTATTTAATGTTGACTTTTTTCTTTTTTGCTTCTTTTTTCTTTTTTGTTAGCAACTGGCATTTCTGTTAATAATGGATGTGACCATTTATACACAGTCATTTGCGGACGATCTTTTTCATCTAGACTGCTAATATACTGTTCGTATTCAACAGGGGTCCTATTACCTAAACTTGAATGTGGTCGTTCATTGTTATAGAGCCATAATATTTGCATTATTTTCCTCTGAATATTTTCTTCAGTAATCATCTCTGGATTCAAATATTCATACTTTATTGTTCCCTGTACTCGTTCAGCATATGCATTTTCTTGAGGAAGTTTACACATGCTAGGAGTCATTTCTAATTCTTTTATTAGTGCTATTTGAAGTTGACTTATATATTGTGTTCCTCTGTCTGAGTGGAAAATACATCCTTTAAATGTTAATCCATTACGAGCTTTTATTGCCTTTCTCAATGCTACTACATTCTGTTCTGCCCGCAAAGTCTTAGATACATGTAATGCAAGTAATCTACGTGAATAGACGTCGATAATACATACACCATAATAAGATTTACCTGCAACATCGAAGTAAAAAATATCTGATTGAAGTGCTTGATTCAATCCATTAAATACTTTTCCTTCTAAGTGATTATCGAATATTGCCAACTTAGTTGCCCAGGTAGTTCTATGCTTATTCCTTACAATTTGAAGTTTAAAGCCATTGGAAAATCCAATTTGCTCGAAGTTATCTCTGCCAACTTGCATTGTGTTTTTAACTCTAGAATACATCTTACGACAACTCATTCGCTTGTGATTTTTACGAATTTTGTTACATACTTTAATGACTTCTTTTGATACACTAGAAATATATTCTTGCCGCAATCTATATTTATAAATTGCTTGTTTACTTATCCCAGCTGCAATATACAAATCCTTCATTTTGTAGTGGTGGGTGGTTCGTTTTTCGACTCGGAATCGCTCGAGGGCTCCTTTGATAAATTTTTTTTTAAATCTGTCTTAAATTCCTCGTTAGCTAAATCAATGATCTTAGAAAGTAAATCTACTTCCATTTGTTTACGACCCAAGGCCGCCTCCAAGTCCTTTATGCGACGTTCTAGTTCTTGGCTGCGATAAGCTTCGCTTTTATCTTCTACTACCATAACCCTATTTTTTATCAAATGTCGGGAATATCGGTAAATCCAGTTGTAAATTGTTTGAATGCATACTCCTAGCTCATGACTGGCTTGTATTACAGTGCATTTGCCTTGCTCCACATCCTTCACAACAGAGCGTTGAACGGCTTCACTGAAGACTCGTCGCTGCTCTAAATACTTTGTTTTTTTTACTTTTTTCGTTTCCATTTTAGGTTGATTTTTTGGTCAACCTATTTCAGTCACGCACAGCTGTGGTAATTTGTAAAAAACTTAGTCTTCCTTTTGCGCCTCTGCGCCCTTTAGCGAGAAAATTTGGCATAGAGTAGCCTTTGCGTCCCGACAGCTATCGGGATTGCGCCTTCGCGAGAAAAATTGGCGTAAAGTAGCCTTTGCGAGAAAAATTTAACAGATTGAAACTTTGAGTCGATTTAGAATGAAGAATTAGTATTCAACACTTGTTTTTTCGATTGGATAGTAAGTATTGCTAAATAAAGTTTATAAAATTCCTCGCGAAGGCGCAAAGTCGCAAAGATTTTAGTATTGCGAGAAAATTTATCGACTAAAAAATTGTTTTAACCTTTCCCTTCTTACTCAAAACGCAAACGATGAATTAAATAAATTAAAGAGGCGAATAAGAAGAAAGCAAATGCTTGGTGCAACACACCTAATACAATGGGCACATTGTAAAGCAATGTAAAGATTCCTAGTATTACTTGACTGAATACACCGATCAACAAAAAATACGTTGCCGATTTCTGTGAAGGATGCAAGTTGGGTAGTTTACAAATTTTGAAAGCAAGTATTAAAGTAAACACAGTTACTAAGTATGCTAATCCGCGATGAATAAATTGCAGGCTTGCCAAATTATTTATTAAAGATGAAATTCCATCTTTCTGAAATGAATAGCCTACTGCTTCGGGCACCCAATCATCGTTCATTTTAGGCCATGTGTTGTAAAAGAGTCCTGCCTTTGAACCTGCTACAAAAGCGCCATAGATAATTTGCAAGGTGAGTAATCCTAATAATATTTTAGCAGCTCTTCTGAACTTCGTGACTTCGGAAACGTTACTTGCTTCTCGATTGAAGAGTTGACTGAGAGCCACCCAAAAAATATAACCGAAAGTAATGAATGCGAATGTAAGATGTATCGCCAATCGTATATGACTTACGCGAACATTCTGAGTAAGTCCGCTCGACACCATATACCATCCTAAAAAGCCTTGAATACCTCCAAGAGCGAACATGAACAATAATTTAAGCAACAACTCCACCGTAATTGCCTTCTTCCACAAGAAATAAATCAATCCAAGCAAGAACACAACGCCAATGAGTCGACCAAACAATCGATGAATGAATTCCCAGAAATAAATAAACTTAAAATCGGCTAATTCGAAATGTGAATTTTGCTGTTGATATTGCGGAATCTGTTTATACTTTTCAAAAGCTTCCGTCCATTGAGCTTCGTTTAAAGGCGGAATACTTCCGCTAATCACTTTCCACTCGGTGATCGACAACCCGGAGCCTGTGAGACGGGTGATCCCACCTACGACGACCATTCCAAACACCAAAAAACATCCCGTAAAAAGCCAAAGTAAAACCTGACTTTTATACTTTTCTGAATGAGCACTGTTTAATAATGGCGACACGACTTATACATTTATGATGCAACAATTTCCTTCATGACCAATTGAGCAGTAGTTCGACTTCGCTGTTCCAATAAGATTTCTCGTCCTTGGGATAAATTCTCGATGGTAGATGGATAATAATAACGAATGGTATATAACTGCAACCCCTCATTATACCGAACCCAATAATCCTTCTTTAACAACTCAATCAACTTAAAAGTTTTGTTCTTATCATCATCAAAACAAACTGAGAAAGAGATGGCTGAATTTTGCATCAAATTCATCTTTACACCACAAGCTGCAAATGTCGCAAAAATCGAACTTAAGTTATCCTCAGCTATGAATGCGAAATCCTTGGCAGCTAACGAAACCAACACCTGATCACTCTTAAAAATAAAAGATGGAACTTGGGGCTTCGTGGTTAAATCCTTGCCTACCACAGTACCTTTCCCTTGTGGTTGCAAAAAAGATTTTACAAAAAGTGGAATATTTTTATTCTCAAGCGGCTTTATGGTTTTCGGATGAATTACCGAAGCCCCATAGTAAGCCAATTCAATTGCATCATGATAACTCAATTGTTCCAGCTTTTGTGCATCATTAAAATATTTAGGATCGGCGTTCAGTACACCGGGAACATCTTTCCAAATAGTTACCGATTCTCCATCCAACAAATGAGCGAGAATAGCAGCCGTATAATCAGATCCTTCGCGACCTAATGTTGTTGTAAAATTTTCGCTGGTAGCACCAATAAATCCTTGTGTTACTACAATGGGATTTCGATCATTAATCAATGATGGAATTATTTGTTTCACTCGCTTCTCACTTTCCACCCAATCAACTTTTCCTTCACGATAGGTATTATCGGTATGAATACAATCACGAATATCTAACCACTTACATGCAATCCCTTGTTCATCCAAATAAGACTGTACAATTGTTGTTGATATTAATTCTCCGATAGAAACAATCTGATCATAAACAAAATCAAAAGAGCGAGGCTCTTCTTCCAACACCCAATCGATTTCTACAAAAAAATTATTTACTATACCATAAACAGCTGCATTAGCATCCGGAAATAAACTTTCAAGAATGGTATCGTGATAAGATCTTACTTCATGCAAAAAAGAAATCGCTTCTCCTGTTTTATTGCAATGTGCTTTCACCACTTTCTCCAATCCATTTGTTGTTTTTCCCATTGCAGAAACAACTACTACCAAGGGTTCACCAGGAAAGAGTCGAATAATTTCAGCCACATTTTTTACTGACTCTGCATCCTTTACTGATGCGCCTCCAAATTTAAATATTTTCATTTTTTAATATCAGCTTCACTCATTAAAAATTATTAATTTGATGTTGGGTAAGTTTGCAATTAATCCATTCTCCATCCATATTCGCATTATACTTTTTGTAAAAACGAATAGCGGGTTCATTCCAATCCAACACTTGCCAATGCAATTGCTTAGCATTTAACTTTTGCGCATCCTTCACTACTTCATCAAAAAGCAGACTGCCAATTTTCTTTCCTCGCATACTTTCTGTTACAACAATATCATCTAAATAAACACCTCGCCCTTTCCATGTAGAATATTTTAAATGATAAATGGCAGTTCCCACAATTTTATTCTCGACTTCAGCAACCAAACAAAAAAAGATAGGATGCTCTCCAAATCCATCCACCAACATATCCTCCACCGTATTGGTTACTTCATTTGGAGCTTTCTCATACACAGCCAACTCATAGATCAATCCATGCACGGATGGCATGTCCTCTTTCGTACCTTTGCGAATCGAAATATTCATGGCTGCAAAAGTATATCATTCTAGCCCTAATTGATCATAAAATGAAACTACATTATCGAATTATTGGTGAAGGAAATCCGGTTTTCCTTTTACATGGATTATTTGGCATGAGTGATAATTTACAAAGCTTTGGTCGTCAACTTGCTGAAAAAAATCACAAGGTGATTATCGTAGACCTTAGAAACCATGGACAATCACCTCACGATTTCGCACATTCATATCAACTCATGGCAGAAGATATCGCGGAATTGCTACAAGAATTAGGTTTGACTAAGGTGGACATTATTGGGCACAGCATGGGTGGAAAAGTGGTACTAAAACTATTAAACGCTCATCCTGAAAAAATAAATAAAGCGGTTGTTATTGATATTGCTCCTTGGTTTTATCCTATTCATCATCGTGAGATTTTAGATGCGCTATTGTCTATTGACTTAACTATTATTCGAACTCGCAAAGAAGCCGAAATTGCATTAGCAGAAAACATCAAAGACCAAGGCACACTTTTCTTTTTACTCAAAAACTTGTATTGGAAAGCAACGGAGCAATTAGCATGGCGCTTTAATTTACAAGTGCTCAATCAACACATTGAATTGATAGGCGAAGAAACGTGGCCTGATAAAATTATTTCTACTCCCCTACTTTTCATTAGAGGAGAAAAATCAAATTATATTGACCCGTATCGCATGAATGAAATTTTAAAATGGTTTCCGAATGCTGAATTAGCAGAAATAAAAAATTCGGGTCATTGGGTACATGCGGAGCAACCTGCGGCATTGCTGGAGGTGGTGGATGGGTTTATATCCCCATTGTCTCGGGGCTAAAGCCCCGAGATAGTCTACTTCCACTCTAAACTCTTCAACATGCGTAACACATCTTCTCGCAAATAATTTTGAACGGGTGCGAGAGAATCGGCATTGGGCAGGACATTGAAATAGATCGCTCCTCTTAAAAAATGATTTACACTATCCGTCACAAAAAATTGTGTTGCAGATGCGGCATCTCCACCGAGTGTATAGATCACACCACTCACACCTGGTTTAAATTGTATTACTTGTTCATCAATAGAACTTGCGCGCGATGTATGCTTGTAAACTAAGGTATGTGTATCTTCTAAATACTTATCTACATCGCCATGCAAAGGTTTATAGGTTAAATACAATTGTGCATTCAACTTGGGCATAATCAAATAATACCAGCAAGGTTCTGAAAGGGAATTCGTATCCTTCACCGGAATGGCATAATCGGGAATTTCAAATTGAAAAGGACATCCTTCTGGGTTAAACATTTTAAATGTACGAGTTGGCAATTCAATTCTAAAAAATCCGCGCGGTTTCGGATGTGTCTCTTCTTCGCCGCAGGAAGACATCAATACATTACACAATAGAAATACGACTAGAATTTTTATTTTCATGGAGCTACAAAGATGGATTATTTAATTCAGAATTCAGAATTCAGAATTCAGAATTTGCTGGCGCTACCAAATGATGAACGTCTTGATGCTTTCAAGTGTAGTCACGAAACTTTGTGATCAGTCGCGAGGCTTCGCGATAAGTATTCTTAATTCTTAATTCTTAATTCTTAATTCTTAAAACGGCAAATCGCCACCTAAATCCGTGTGCGGAGGAGTTGGATCGGTGGTTCCAGAATCATTCGGACCATTTAGTGCGTCGCGTTTACTTAACATCGTCATATTTTCTGCTATGATTTCAGTAGCATAACGCTTAATACCATCTTTCTCCCAACTACGCGTACGCAATTTACCTTCAATAAAAACCATATGCCCTTTTCGCAGGTGCAACTTCTCGGCTGCTTCTGCTAATCCGCGCCATAAAACGATATTATGCCATTCTGTTTGATCTTGACGATTCCCGTCTTTATTCTTAAAATACTCAGTGGTGGCCAATGGAAACTTTGCTACCATAATTCCGCCTTCCATGTGACGAAACTCGGGATCCTTACCTAAATTACCAATCAGAAATACTTTGTTTACGCCAGACATAAGAGAGAGATTTTAGTTTAACGGGATAAGACTATTCGAGCAATGCTTAGGTCAAAGTTAGCCCTTATTCGATAATAGAAAAGTTCTATTATCGAATTGATGCAGAAATCACCCGAAAAGGTGATTACGCATCAGGCTAGGCCGATATTCCATGATAGAAAAATACTAACTTATAATGGATGCAGAAATCGCCAAAAAAGGCGATAACGCATCAGGGAATTTCTCAACTTTACTAAAAAAGAGGCCAATCAATGGCTACACTTTTCAAATAAATTTGAAATTTAGTCTTCAACACCTCTAAATAAACTAACCTGCAAACCCTTTTCAAAGACCTTCTTGCTCGAAATAATTTACAATAAGTTGCGGAAAACCGAAGGTGGAAAGGTCGCTTAATTTTACTCTTAAAAACCCATCTTTAGGAGGTAAACATTTGTCGATTTTCACTTTCCAAAAGCAGGCATGTAACTCTTGGTGAGATAAAATATGTTTTCTTTTGATGGGTTGTTTGCTAATGACAGGTTGATGGATTTTCGCCATTTCTGGAAGGGGCGGTGGAAAATCAAAGAGCTCAAAAAGCTCCACTAACGGAAGTTCAAACAAGCCTTGCCAAATATCTTTTTCATTTCTTCTCTTGATGTAAGTGGAGATTCCATCCGTAACCAGAAAATAATGAAAATACCTTTTTTTAGAGGGCTGCTTCTTTCCTTTTACAGGATAATCCGACACCTTATTATATAGATAAGCATGACAAGCCATCGAGAACGGGCAATCATCACAGTTGGGGGAGATGGGCTTACAGACTAGAGAACCAATTTCCATCATGGCCTGATTATGTTCAGCTGCGTGTTGACCATCCATCAATTCAAGAGCAAGATCATTAAATGCTTTTTTTCCTTGAGATGAATCGATGGGAATATCCATCCCAAAGAAACGTGATAAAAATCGATAGACATTTCCATCCACCACGGGATGTGGCAAATCATAGGCAAAACTCGCTATGGCTGAAGCGGTATAATCACCAATTCCTTTTAGAGACTTGAGTTTTTCAAAGTCGGCTGGGAACTCCCCATTAAAATCGCTTAGCACTTGTTTAGCAGCAGCATGAAGATTTCGGGCTCTTGAATAATAACCCAATCCTTGCCAAAGCCGCAAAATTTGGTCTTCAGAAGCTGAAGCCAGGTGTTTTATCGATGGGAAATTTTCAAGAAATTTCTCGTAGTACGGAAGTCCTTGATTTACACGAGTTTGCTGAAGAATAATTTCAGAAAGCCATATTTTATAGGCATCTTTTGTACTTCTCCAAGGCAATTTCCGACCGTTTTTTCGGTACCATTGCCTTAAATTCTTAGAAAATTCCTGATTCATATTAAATAATTAGGGCAAAAATAGGAAGTAATATTTTGTATTTCAGCAAGAAAGCATATCTTTGCAGCCCCTTAAAAGGAATTTATAATCAATAGTAAAGATGACAAAAGCAGAATTAGTAAACGAGATCTCCACAAAGACTGGGATCGAAAAGGTAGCAGTTCAGCAAACCGTTGAATCCATGATGAAAGTGGTTCGCAACTCGCTGATCAATAACGAAAACGTTTATTTACGTGGATTCGGTAGTTTTATCGTTAAGAAGCGTGCAAAGAAAACGGGTCGTATTATCACCAAAAACGCTACTATCATTATTCCGGAACATTATATCCCAGCTTTCAAGCCAGCGAAAACTTTCACTGAGCGTGTGAAATCTGCACATAAAAATAAAACCACTCCAGCTGAATAATCCTGAATGAAAAGTGCACAACTGAGGATCATCCTCATTGCCGGCACGATTCTACTTTCGGCAGCTCTTTATTTTGCGCCCTCTCAATTAAACAAGAAAGGAGCAGAACCTAAGGCACCCACTGAAAGTACAGAGGACGAATTCAACCCGGAAGCCTTATTGCGATCGGCAAAAGTTTCTCTCGACACCAACGCTCTTCAACAGCTTGAGGTCATTGAGAAAGCATCAACCCAAGCAAACAATCAAGATACTGCCTTATTAGACAGTATTGGCAGAATCTGGGACAGAAACGGAATACCGGCTGCTTCCGCCATTTGGTTTGAGCGAAAAGCACAAATAGTAAAGAGTGAAACATCATACCTTGATGCCGCTTATCGCTATTTTGATTCTTTTCGAATGGCCAATGACAGTTCGGTTCAGTCGTTATTAGTTGGTAAAGCCATCACCAACTATGAAAAGGTTTTAAAAATAAACCCGAATAACCTGAATGCAAAAACAGACCTTGGTGCCTGTTATGCAGATGGAACTTCGGATCCCATGAAAGGGATTATGTTATTACGTGATGTAGTAGCAGCAGATCCCAATCATGAAATGGCCCAATACAATTTGGGAATGCTATCGGTGAAATCGGGGCAACTTGACAAAGCGATAGAACGATTCCAAAAAGTACTGGAAATAAATCCTGACAGAACAGAAATGAACTTTTACCTCGGTCAAGTTCATCTTCAAAAAGGAGATACCGCAGCGGCCATTCAATCGTACGAAACGTTCATCAAGAATGCAAAGTATGATGTATCCGATGTAATTAAAATGGTTCAAGCACTCAAGAAGAAAGCTTCTTGAAAAAGAAAATAGTTAAAAACATTTAAAAAATTTAAGTTATGCCATCAGGTAAAAAGCGCAAACGTCATAAAATGGCGACCCACAAACGTAAGAAGCGTCTAAGAAAAAATCGTCATAAGAAGAAGAAATAAGCCATTTTAGGCTGATAGTAGCCATTCTGCATTAAAATATACGGAATGGCTACTCATATTTGCTATTTTTTATACGGCTAGTCAGTGGACTATTCTGTTTTAAGGAATTTTATAATCCTCCTCAAGCAAAATTATTAGGCTTCAAGATTTGAACAGCGAACTCATTATTGATTCGTCGACTTCCGAGGTGCAAATTGCCCTTGTTGAAGACAAGCAGCTCGTAGAGTTAAATACGGAAAAGAAAGAAAAAGGCTTTTCTGTTGGTGACGTCTACTTGGGCCGTGTTAAGAAACTTATGCCTTCACTCAACGCCGCTTTTGTGGATATCGGTTATGAAAAAGATGCTTTTCTCCACTATCTCGATTTAGGAACCCAGGTTCAGTCCCTCATCAAGTATATGAAGAATACACAAGCCGGCACACAAACCGATGGCTTGTTGAATAACTTCGAACTGGAAGCAGACATACACAAAGCCGGCAAAATCGGACAAGTGGTTACAACGAACCTAAACATCATGGTTCAGGTCGCAAAAGAACCCATCAGCAGTAAAGGTCCGCGTATCACCGCCGAACTTTCATTTGCTGGACGATTTGTAGTTCTTGTTCCCTTTTCAGATGTAGTCTCCGTATCTCAAAAAATCAAAAGCAGTGCCGAGCGACTTCGCCTAAAACGTTTAGCGACGAGTATCAAGCCACGCAACTTTGGAATCATTGTTCGCACCGTTGCTGAAGGAAAAAAAGTTGCCGACCTCGATCGAGATGTGCAAGATTTAACTTCGAAATGGACAGCTTTGCATGAACAATTAAAATCGGCCACGCCGCCTGCAAAACTGCTGGGTGAAATTGATCGCGCTTCAACTATCTTAAGAGATTTACTCAATGCAAATTTCAATGCCATTCACGTCAATGATGTTCGTGTTGCAGAAGAAATAAAAACGTATTTGAGGGGAATTTCTCCTGATCAAGTCGACATTGTTAAGTTGTACAAAGGAAAGTTACCCATTTTCGAAAACTTTGGAATCGACAAACAAATAAAATCGCTTTTTGGAAAAACGGTGAACATGGCTGGGGGCTCTTACCTGATCATTGAGCATACCGAAGCCATGCATGTGATTGACGTGAATAGTGGTGGCCGTAATAAAGGCGCGTCCGACTCACAAGAGAACAATGCGCTTCAAACAAACTTAATGGCGGCAAAAGAAATTGCACGTCAATTTAGGATGCGCGATATGGGTGGAATCATCGTCATTGATTTCATCGACATGAAAAATACGGTGAATCGCAAAACGCTTTTCGACACCTTGCAAGCGGAGATGAAGCAAGATCGTGCGCGGCACACCATTTTACCGCCAACAAAATTTGGTCTCGTACAAATCACCCGTGAGCGTGTACGACCTGTTACCGATATCATCACGGCGGAGAAATGTCCAGCCTGTGAAGGAACTGGAGAAATTAAAGCCTCCCTCCTCTTAATTGATGACATTGAAAATAATTTACGTTACCTCTGTGAAGAGCAAAACGAAAAAGGCTTAACCTTACAAGCACATCCTTTTGTTGCTTCCTTTTTAAAGAATGATTTTTGGAAATTCAAATCTTTCCAATGGAAATGGCGCAAGAAATATAAAAACTGGGTAAAGATTGAACCCATCTCCTCCTACCATTTAATGGAATTCCATTTTTTGAATAAGCAAGG
>JANOAX010000190.1:0-43933 GCA_031411335.1 Bacteroidota bacterium | reverse complement strand
GATGACTACTCTTCCTTTCTCTAAATGTCGAACAGCACGGCGGCGGATAAAGGGTTCGCAAATAGCTTCCATTTTAATTGCCGATTGCAATCGAGTTAATACCCCACTACTTTCCAGGGCACTTTGGAGGGCCATTGAATTAATCACGGTAGCTAACATCCCCATATAATCTCCTTGAACTCGGTCCATACCGCCCTCGGCAGCTTGGAGTCCACGGAAAATATTTCCTCCACCAATCACAACAGCCACTTGAACGCCCATATCGGCGATGGTCTTTATTTCAGCAGCATATTGTGCTAATCGCTGAGTATCAATACCATATTGTTTATCGCCCATGAGGGCTTCACCTGAGAGTTTGAGAAGGATGCGGTTGTATTTCATAACAAGTGCAAAATAAACCTTTTTCTTTGAAAGTTGGCAAGTTGTTGAATTGGCAGATTGGTAAATTGGTGAAGTTTATTTGGAACACGGATAAATTATGATGATTAAGATTTACTATGATGAATCTTAACAATATTTAAATTTAACCATTCTATTTCTACCAATCTGGACAATCAATTACAACTATACAAATTTTCAAAAGAATTAATTTACTGCCTTATTCCAATGTTCAAATAGCTTTGCGATAAACTTACATTTTCATCGCGAAGCTTCGCGATTTCAAATCATTACATTTTCAAATTAATTAAATCTCCACCATGTTCCGTGTAATATCATCCATCGTTTCTCTCTTGCGGATGAGATGTGGTTTTCCATCCAACACTAAAACTTCGGCAGGGCGTAACCGTGAGTTGTAATTATTACTCATGGTAAAACCATAAGCACCTGCGTTGAGGATGGCGAGGGTATCGCCTTCACGTACTTCGTTTAATTTTCGGTCGACAGCAAACGTATCGGTTTCACAGATGTAACCCACTACTGAATAAATGCGTGGTGTTCCTGTAGGATTACTGATGTTGATGATATGATGGTAGGAGTCGTAGAACATCGGACGTATCAAATGATTTTGTCCGGAGTTAACCCCTGCAAAAACGGTAGCCGTAGTTTGTTTTATGACATTTACATTCACAAGCAACGCTCCAGATTCGCTCACTAAAAACTTACCGGGTTCAAACCACAACTCTAATTCTCTTCCATACTCTTTGCAAAAGCTGTGGAACCTTTCGGTAATTACTTTTCCTAATTCCTCCACGTCGGTGGTAACATCATCTTCTTTGTACGCTACTTTGAATCCACTTCCGAAATCCAAAAATTCTAAATCAGGAAAACTAACTGCCGCGTCGAAGAGTAGATCGGCAGCGCGCACGAATACGCCAGAGTCGAGGATGTCACTTCCAGTATGCATGTGTAAACCGTTCACTACAATTTTTTCTTTTTCAATGATGCGTAAAACGTGACGCATTTGATGAATCGAAATTCCAAATTTAGAATCGATATGTCCGGTTTGAATATGCGATGTTCCGCCCGCGACAATATGCGGATTGATGCGAATACAACACGGAATAGTACTTCCGTATTTATGTCCGAACTGTTCGAGGAGGGAGATATTATCAATATTTACTTGCACACCTAATTCAACAGCAGCAACTAACTCATCAAATGCAACGCTATTGGGTGTAAATAATATTTCGGAAGGACTAAATCCAGCTTTGAGTCCGAGTTCCACTTCCTGAATAGAAACAGCATCTAACCCTGATCCTTGCTTTAACAACAAGCGGAGAATGTTAATATTATTACACGCTTTCAATGCATACTTCACCTTCAACTTCACTCCTGAAAAGGCATCGTTCAATCGTTTGTATTGGGATACAATTTTATTTCCATCATAAATGTATAATGGAGTTCCGAACTCGTTGATGATATTCGATAAAGGTAAAGATTGTAATCTGGAGTTTGTTTCTGCGATCGACATATGAATTGGTGAGTTGGTGAATTGGTGGATTGGTGGATTGGTGGATTGGTAAATTAATTAGAAGATGTCGCGAGGCTTCGCGATGATAACTTGATATTACAATGATCAGTGAGCAAATTAGTAGACATAAGTTGCGATATTTGGCGACCCGCAGCTAGTAGCTAGCAGCAAAAAAAAAGCCGAGCTAGAATTTTCCAGATCGGCTTTTGAAATAATGTTAAGATGAATCTTATCCCAATTGCACTCTCTTGAAAACAGTAACGGTGAGACCTTTCTCAACGCTGTCCAAGAATTGACGAACCGATTTCTTATCTTCCTTTAAATAGGCTTGATTCAACAAGGTATTCTCTTGATAGAATTTATTCAATCTACCTAAAGCAATTTTCTCTATCATCTCTTCAGGCTTTCCTTCCTGACGACTTAAATCTTTTGCTATTTCTAATTCACGCTCGATAACTGCGCTGTCTACATCATCCTTATCGATAGCTACTGGATTCATTGCAGCAATTTGCATCGCTACATCCTTTCCAGCATCTGCAGAAGCAGCAGCCGAAGAAAGACCTACCATAGAAGCCAAACGATTTCCTGGGTGATTATAAACCACAACACGAGGGGCTGTGATTTTAAGATAAGAACTCAATTCAATTTTCTCACCAATTCTTCCGATCATATCGAACAACTTATCGTTGATCGTTACACCATCCATTGGTAATGCTTTCAATGCTTCGGCATCAGCTGGATTATTTTCCATCGCTGTATTCAAAACAGATTCAACGAAGTTTACGAAATCTTGGTTCTTCGCAACGAAATCTGTTTCGCAGCTAATTCCGATTAAATAACCTACTGTATTATCTGCATTTGTTTTAGCAAGAATATAACCTTCCTTTGCATCACGATCGGCACGACTAGCAGCTACTTTCTGACCTTTTTTACGAAGATAATCTACAGCGGCATCGAAATCACCATTGGCTTCAGCTAATGCTTTTTTACAATCCATCATTCCAGCGCCAGTCATTTGACGCAACTTGTTCACGTCGGCTGCAGTTACTGTTGTTGTTGTTGACATTTGATTTTAATATTTTAAAGAGTAATTACAATTTTTAATTTTTTATAAATCCATCTACTTTAAAAACCGAGATGAATTAGAATAGAAAACGGGATGCTATTAGACATCCCGCTTTCTGTATTTCACGATTATTTACGTGGACCAGCTTTGCGGGGACGGCCAGAGCCACCTGGACTCTTAGGACCACGACCAGCACTTGGTGCTTCGCCATCTTCTTCAGTTACAGCTGACATTTTTGTGTCTTCTGTTTCTTCTTCGTTTGCGGCGTCGCGCTCACGTTCTTGTTCTTTATCTACTTTACGTTCAGCCAAACCTTCTTCTACAGCTTTCACCATGATGCTCATGATTAACTCTACAGACTTGCTTGCATCATCATTTGCCGGAATTGGGAAATCGATTAAAGAAGGATCACTGTTTGTGTCATTGATAGCGATAGTAGGAATTCCTAAATTGATTGCTTCGTTAACAGCGATATGTTCTTTTACAGTATCTACAATAAATAGAGCTGCTGGAAGACGATTCAAATCAGAGATAGAACCAATCAATTTTTCCATTTTTGTTTTCTGGCGTGCCATCATCAAACGCTCTTTCTTAGAAAGATGAGCTGCGGTACCGTCGGTCAACATTTTGTCAAGTGAAGTCATTTTCTTCACTGACTTACGCTGTGTAGCGAAGTTGGTTAACATACCACCAGGCCAGCGCTCAGTGATGTAAGGCATATTTACAGATTTAGCTGCAGAGGCAACAATTTCTTTCGCTTGCTTTTTTGTCGCAACGAATAAAATTTTCTTACCTGATTTTGCTATTTGCTTTACAGCAGCAGCAGCTTCTTCCATTTTTGCGTGGGTTTTATTCAAATCGATGATATGAATACCATTACGCTCCATAAAGATGTAAGCTGCCATCTTAGGATTCCACTTGCGCTTAAGGTGACCGAAATGGACACCAGCATTGAGAAGTTCTTCTTGCGTTACGTTGATCATTACGCTATTATAATATTGTGTATAATTAAATGGTTGAAGAGAGAAGTACGAGACTCCAATCGTAATAAATTAACGCTTGCTGAATTGGAAGCGAGCACGAGCCTTTTTCTGACCGAACTTCTTACGTTCAACCATACGTGGGTCACGCGTTAACAATCCGCCTGCTTTTAACAGCGGACGATGTTCAGCATTGATTTTACAAAGAGCACGCGCAAGAGCCATACGAATGGCTTCAGCTTGTCCGTTATATCCTCCGCCAAAAACGTTTACAGTAACATCATAATGATCATTGGTAGATGATATTTCAAATGCTTGCTTCACTAATTTTTGTAAGGGAAGAGTTGGGAAGTAATCCTTATAATCCTTCTGATTAATTTTAATAATACCGTTGCCTGGTTGTACATAAACTCGGGCTACAGCGGTCTTACGACGACCTATGGTGTGTGTAATTTCCATGTTTTTGATTAGTACTTAAGGGTGATTGCTTTAGGTTGTTGAGCAGCATGTGGGTGCTCACTTCCAGCGTAAACAAATAAATTGCCCTTAATGGCATTTCCTAGACGATTCTTAGGTAACATTCCGTAAATCGCACGCTCAACCACCGCTGTTGGTTTTTGAATGATTAATTTCTCGGGAGTCACGAAACGTTGTCCGCCTGGGTAACCAGTATGAGAAACGTACTCACGTTCTGACCATTTACGGCCGGTGAGACGAACCTTGTCTGCATTTATAATGATCACATTATCGCCGCAATCGGCATGTGGGGTATAATTCGCTTTGTGCTTTCCACGAAGCATCATAGCAGCCTGAGATGAGAAACGACCTAAAACCTGGTCTTTGGCATCTAGAACTACCCACTCTTTGGTTACTGTCTTGGCGTTGGCTGAAACAGTTTTGTAACTTAACGTATCCACGGTGTTTAAATTAGTATTGTTTTTACAATGGGAGGGCAAAATTAGGATAAATAAAGAGATTTGCAAAACATATTAACATATTTTAAAAAACTGTTAAAAAGCTGATTGGAAATAGAATAGATAGTAAATTGTCTCTTCTCAAAATTGGAATCGTCCCGAATGTGGAAAAAATCAATATTTTTTGGCTAGTGCAATTATTGACAGGCCCATTTTACGGAAAGTGATCCAATCTAAGAATCGAGCGATGGGGATTAGTTTATCGTACAAGTCCATTTGCTTTCCTTCGACCTCCTTCTTTTTCAAGATTTTTCCTCCAAAAAACCAAGCAGGGATGCCTAACGCATTGAACATCCACTTCTTTTCCATCAATAAGGGAGCCGATTGAAAGAGTTGATTCATCATTGAAGAAGTATATCGTCTAAAATGAAAAAGGCCACGGTCGATGTCGTTATAGAGAATAGGTCCGGCGGGCACAAGAATAAGCACCTTTCCTCCTACTTTGAGCAAGGATACCAAGTTCTTCATGGCTAATTGATCATCTTCAATATGTTCAATCACATTCATTGCAAAACAGGCATCGAAGGATCCTTGGAGGTGACTATATACTTTATCAAATTCGGGATGGACTAAATCGAGGCTGAGAACCTGGTTTTCTGGAAATTTTTGATGCAAAGCTTTGCAGTATTCTTCACGGATATCGCTGAGGACGATATCGGATTTTGCATCAATAAAATATTGAGAGATATTACCGATGCCGCTACCAATTTCAAGAATTCGTCCATTCATAAAAGGCTGCACCTGTTCAAACATCCATGCATTAAAATGATGAGCAAGGCTGATGGCTTCTAAGGTATGAAGACCTTCTTCGTCATGTTCTTTAAATTGATAAGAGCTCATTATTTATTTGAAAAGATTGTATCTCAAAACACAATAGATCGCTCTAAAACCATCCTTCCAATTTATCTTTTTCCCTTCTGCATACGTTCGACCATAATACGATATTCCTACTTCATAAATCCGAACGTTAGGTATTCGAGAAATCTTTGCGGTTACTTCGGGCTCGAAGCCAAAACGACGCTCTTTCAATTCAAGCGATTGAATCATTTCGCGCTTAAATAATTTGTAGCAAGTTTCCATGTCGGTGATGTTCATATTCGTGAACATATTGGAAAGCATGGTTAAAAACTTATTTCCGATGGTATGCCAGAAGAACAAAATTCGATGAGCTCTACCTCCAATGAAACGAGAGCCATACACGACATCAGCGAATCCATCTAAGATGGGTTGTAATAAACGATTATACTCAGCAGGATCATATTCCAAATCGGCATCTTGAATAATCACATAATCGCCGGTAGCTTCCTTAATTCCGCGATGCAATGCTGCGCCCTTCCCCATATTCTTAGGTTGAGAATAAACCACAAGTGGAAAGCTAGGATGTGCTTGCTGATATTGCTCTAGAGCTGCAAGCGTATGATCCGTAGAAAAGTCATTTACTGCTATTACTTCCATCGTCATTTGTTCGGACAGTTGAACCTTTCCAATTTTATCGAGGATAAGATGAATGGTTTTTGCTTCATTAAAAACTGGAATTACGATAGAAAGTTTTTGTGCCATAGAACTTATATTAGCCAATCATCTTTTCTTGCTGAACGGATTTGCTGTTATTTATTTTAGAAATGGATGCTGGGGTGGCGATGAAATTAATTCCGAAAAAAAAGTAATCGCGCGCAATGCGATTCTTTCTCCATAATTTTTGCTCCTTTTCAATCGCCATTTGGTATCCATACTTGTTGAATAATCCAGGAGGATAAGCACGAATATACTCAACACTGTGATCATCTACTAACAAATCTTGAGCTTTCATCTCTTCTTTCCATTTGCTGAGCGATCTGATATTTTCATTGCCCAACAAAATGGTCTTTTTTAGACGCTCATCATAAAAATCAATAATACGATTATTCCCTCGTTGCTTATACAATTTAATGGATTGAATAATGTTCTTTCCATTCTCTTCAATCACGATCATTTCGCCATCGGGTTTGAGATGATCATGTAGAATGTGCAAGGCATCTTGAATAGGTTCAAGGTGGTGGAGTGTATCTTGAACGATGATATAATCAAACACATTACGAGGTGCAGAAGGTTCAAACAAATCCTCATAATCAAAAGTAAACCCACTTACATCACCAAACTGAGACCAATACTTGATACGCTCTGGAATTTCTTTAAAATAAAACTCAAGTGTAGTACCATGAATTTTAAACCCATTAAGTGCCAAAAAAATGGCGGTAGTGCCATATCCGCAACCCAGATCCCAAGTGATAGAATCTTTACGTGTGATGTGATCTGCAATGTACTGGAGTCGTTGACAAAAATACGCTTTACGAAAGGCAAGACTTTTCGTGTCGGTATGATACTTATAGTACGACCAAAGAGAACTTTGATTTTCGAGCTCTTTTAGGAATAAATTGAAGAAATTGTCGATGGTCATTGTCAAATCCAAACAGGGATGCGAAGATAAGAAATGTCCGTTAATCAAAAAACAGTTGTAAACAATGCAATCAATTTTAAGTAGTTAAACAAAATAATTTTGAATCCAAAGTTTCATTTATTTTCATAAGATACAATATGAAAATTGTCAAAATAAATTGATTTGCTGCTTCGATTATACAAATAAACTACTAAATTATCTTCTCTAGTAAAAACTCGAGGAGTCAAGTAGAAAAATTCGGCTTTATTCCATTCTCCAACTTTATAGGGAAGCGTCTCTAAGTCTAATGCTCGATATTTAGTAAAATCGCGACAATTCCCATCAATAGTCATATGCACCACTAGACTTGCAGGATTTTCTTTTAAATCATGGTGAGGAAAATAATCAAATGAAACACCAACCCATACAAAATCCTTATTCGAAAGCTCATTCATAGGGATCCTCAAGGTTGGAGAATAGATAAAATTACTGTCCATTCGCAGACAAAATTTTCCAGAATAACTTAAAGTAGAATCTAACTGTAAAGGGTTTACAAAAAGGGTATTTAAAGAATCAAAATCGAGAAAAGATATTGTTCTTGTATTAAATTTATCCTTACCTGGAAAATCAGATGAATTGGGGAAATCCAAATCGGGTTCCAATAAATTTAAGGCGTCGATCGGAATAGACGTTTTCAGAAAAACAGTTTTATAATATGCATATGTCATTCTATCACCATTAATAATACCATTTATAAACTGCCAAGTTTGAAATACATTCAAAAAGACAAAAATTCCAAAAAGACTGAAAAACATCGATCTCAGAATAAACTTTTGTTCAAAAATCCAAGCTATTAAAAATCCAAAAGGAATCGCAAATAAAGCTATCGATTGCGAAAAATACCTGGATCCAAAACTTGTTGCTCCCCACCACACCAACCAACAAGAAATTAAATAAGTATTCAACATGAGAAAAGTAACAATAGGCCAAGCCATACCTGACGTTCTAAATTTCTTCACAAACAATGAACCTATTAAAATAATTACTGCTGGTGTATAAATGAATACTCCCTTCTTAAAACTAAAAAAGAATGGGATCAAGTTTGGACGAAGAAGATTAAATCCCTCCGCCATTTTATAATTATTAAAATACCAATGACCTGTTATATATTTCCAATGTATAATTTGTGGTAAAAAAACGAGAGCTGCAAAAATGATTGCTATAAAATAAAGTTTAATATTTGAAAATATAAAAACAAACCTTTGTTTAAGATCGGATATGGACTTAACGCCCCAAAGTAGCACAAGGAAAAACGAAACAATTTCACTACCTCGAATCATCAATATTAAACCAAAAACTGCGCCCATTTTTATTGCATTTTTTGAGGATGGGCCTCGATACCATGAATCAATATAATACATTAATATCCCATAAAAGGAGAAAAGTACATTGTGTGGTTCAAGACCATCATTAAACACTTCATGAAATATATTTGTACTTAAAACCAATAATAGTAATGTAAGAGCTGTCACTTTATCACTAAAGTACCTTAGCAATAATTTTCTGAAGAAGAAAAGTCCGATGAAAAAATAAATCATCATTCCCATAGAAATTATTACTTGAAATGGGGTGGAAAATCCGTCAATTGGCAAATTGAAAGTCCATGCCCATAAACAGGCTAGTAAGAAGAAAGGTAGATATAGAAAAGACATTCCTATGGAATAACTGGAGATCCAATTTCCATTATCAAGACGGAAGGCTTGATAATATGTACTTGAAGGATTGTATTGCTTAAATATTGAATCTACCACATTCATATTCGTCATGCCAGGATCATGATGAATTAGATTAAAAGGCAAATAAGAATAATAGCCATACACATCCCAAGACAAAAAATTAAACTCAGATGTCACCAAAATCTTAAAAAAATACTGGCTCAATAAAATAATTATTATTAATGTCCAAACTGAAGCAATTGAATACTTCGCAGATTTTAGATCTGAAATGCCACTATTAGAAAGTGATTTATCCATAATACAAATCTATCTAATCCATATCAAACACCATTTAATTACAAAAATCATTAAAGCCCTTTCATTCAACTTACTGAGATCCAAACAAAGATCTATTTAATAGCTTCCAAGCAAAATTTTAATTAAATTCGCCATCTCCTAAACTAATTAACATGACAATTATAACATCTTTTTTCCGTAAGATTTCCATGCTTCTAGCTTTGTTTATAATATTTATAAGTGTAGGATTTTGTTATTTTTATTTTGAAAATGGAAAAAACAATCCTGTTTTTTCATCCGACACAAAACCAGATCCACGCTTTATTAGTATTAAAAACAATCAATTTATACTCGACGGGAAACCCTGGTATTTAAAAGCTGTAAATTTTGTAACGACACTCCGAAAAAATGACAAGGAATTTTGGCCATCTGTATTTATTGGGTATATTCCTGAACAGGAATATTATCAAACGAATAAAGATTCTTGCTTGTCCGAACTCTTTCACACGTTTGTATTAATTCATGACCTTGGATATAATTCAGTCCGTATTACAGGTATTGGTGAATATGAAGTACAAAATAAACATACAGGAAAAGTAGCATTTAGAGCGGATTACTTTTCCACAAAAGATTTTCGATTTCAAATGGATGGAGATTCCGTACTAAATCTCTATTTCAGCGCCATAGAAGACGTACTAAGTTGTGCACAGAAAGCTGGATTAAAAGTGATTTTTACATTAAAAGTATTCCCAGAAGCTCCCATTACAGAATGGTTTCTTGGAAAAGTTGCGGCTCGATTCAAAGACGATCCTACTATATTAGCATATGACTTTTTCAACGAACCTCTTTATTTTGATGATAAGCAACGGAACAAAGAGTCCATTTATACGATTACCCGAAGGTGGAATAATATTGTCAAGAAAAATTCACCACATCAATTAACTACAATTGGGTTAGCCTGTCAACGTGAAGTGTTTGAATGGGATCCAAATTTGGTAAATGTTGATTTCGTTTCTTTTCACCCTTATGAATACGAAAAAGATCAAGTAAGAAATGAAATGTATTGGTATTCGAAATTTGTAAATAAGCCCTGGATTATTGGAGAGACGGGAATACCTTCCAACAACGACAGCATTCCATATTCTGACCAAGCTGCATTTACGAAAAAGACGATCGAACAAAATGCCAAATGTGGTGGAATGGGATATTCTTGGTGGCAATATAAAGATGTTGATTGGGGTGATTATCATCAAAACTATCTTGGCATTGTATCTAGGAACGGTTTCACCAAAAATAGTCTGGGCAGGATGATACACGGTACACCCAAGCCAATGAATGATGTTATTAAGGACTTCGATCCGTTTCAAAGTAAAGGAAAATGTTTCTGCCCAGAAAATTACTATAATTTTAGTTCAAATACCTACTTCAAGATTATAGGCAGGGTAGTGGATGAATCTGGCAATCCAATTGAAGGTGCGGGTGTATTAGCTTGGGATGAATGGTGGATAAATCACTACTTTTCCACTACAAAACCTGATGGAACATTTGAAATTTATAGTGATTATGACTTCTATCACTGGATGATATCACCTTCGAATTATGAGATGATTAGAGCTGATGTAAATTTAAAAAATGTTAAATTAGTTTCTGGTACTAGAACGATTGATTTAGGCACTTTAAAAATCAAGAAAATCGATTTAAATTCATGGCGATTAAACTTATAATTTCTTGAACTGAAAAAATAAATATTCTTCAATTCAAATTTTATCATTTACCTTTCATTGCCTTATCAATATTTGGATAAGAAAGATAATTTTCAAAGTCCTTTATTTTTTCGAGCTTTCCAAATTGTTTGAAATAAATTGTTTGATTCATTGCTTCATGATGAAGTGAGCCAATTTGATATTGGTAAGTTTGAAAAATATTCAACCAAATAAAGAAGACTACAATTGTGCCGAAAGCAGCTTTATAAACGAATTTTCTTCCTGAAACATATTGGATAAATGCTGCTAACGGAATAGCCAAAATAGCATATGACTCAATCATTGGTCTTTGCCCAAAACTTCCACCATACCACCATGACCACCAGGAAAAAATGACGTATACGTTAACTAAAAGAAAAACTACAATAGGAAATTTTAATACAGACAATTCTTTTTTAAGATGATAAATACCAAATAGTGCAAAAAACATCATTGGAGTATAAATTAACCAACCTTTTCTAAAATTAAACAATCCTTTATAAATATGTGGATTAAGAAAAAAGAACCCTTCCTCATTGTAAGCAAAAACTAAATAATTTTCTGTTGTTATTTTCCAATATCTTATTTGTGGCCACCATATTAGTGCCACAGCTGAAAATAAAATGAGAAGTTCAACATAAGTTATATTCTTCTTAAGGATTTCTTTAAAATTCTTTACACCATACAATATGAAAAATAAAAATACTAGGCTGTTCGTAATTCTAATAAGACTAATCATCCCAAACACTACACAAATACCAATAAAATATAACAACTTAGGTTTTTCATGCCAACAAATGGTCAGATAAATGAAAATTGAAAACAAAGCAAAACTATACACATGGGACATTGGAGCTTGTTGAGTAGAATAACAAAACAAATTTGTACCAAGTCCAATTAACAATACAGTAAGAGCGATATTTACTTGAGAAAACTTAAAATGCTCAAGATTTTTTACTGTAAATATCAAACCAATACATAAATAGAAAATCGAACTAAGAAGCAGGAAAAATTTATAAGGTTCCGAAAAACCTGACTGAGGAAAATCAAATAATTCAGCCATCACATTCGCTACATAAAAGAACGGATAATATAAAATAGCTAATCCGCATGTCATTTTGAATATATATTGTCCACCTGTAGTTTTAACTTGCCAAAACCAAAATTGATTTTCTCCATAGGTATAATCGTCTTTCTCAACTTTTATATCGTCGTAAATAAATTTGGCTGGCAGATAACCATAATAAGAGCGAATATCATTTGCAATTACACCTTCCGTTTTCGTCCAGTTCTTAAAATCAAAGTCTACTATAAAACAGGTCACGATTACAACTAAAATTGCAATTTTCGGAAGATGGTGTTTCATTCTACTGTAAGTTAATTCCTGGTAAAACTATCATTATTATCATTATAGTTTAAACATGTAACATAAATTTTAAACTAGAGATAAGATAAAATTCTAAATATTGATTCTAACTTTAACGAATAACCATGTGACATCGATCTAAATTAAAAACAGGGGTTCGCCACATTGAATTGAATATCAACTATTTATTAAATAATAATTTAGAAAATGCTATATTAAGAGTTATTCTATTGTTTTGATTTTACTACAAACTTCTTCCAAGACTTTTACACTCTATAAAATTAAAAAGTACTGGCTATAATTTTTTATAGAACACAAATAACTACTCACATTTAGCCATTCTCATTACCCAAATTAAGGTTCTCTATTAAAAATTTATTTACAAAATTAAAGAATTGAGAACAAAGGCAATACATTTCAACAGGATCAACTTAGGACTTCTATTGAAAACATAAGTAACAAAGAGGCTTTATTCTCTATTCAACCTAATTGCAATTCTAATTTCCAAAAGCAATAGAAATTTCATATAAATTTACAGCTTAATAGAAAAACATACGAAATGAAAAAAATATTCCTTCTAATAACTTTAGCTTCAATAATTTTCAGTAGTTGCAAAAACGATAAATCAAATGCTGAATATCTCAACGATTTCGAGGCTATTGGTCATTGGACAAATAATCAAAATATTACAAGGGAAACGGCAAGTAGTGGGTTATTTTGTACAGTGACGGATACTTCGATTCCCTACACTCAGACAATGAAACTGAATTGGAGCGATTTGAAAGTTGAAAACCCCAAATCAGCAATTCTTATCGCATGGGTATTAGTAAGAGATTTAAAAGCAAAAGGAAAATTAGTATTTTCTATGGACTCAAATGAAAAGAATATAATGTGGATAGGAGAAGAAGTTCAGCAACGTGTAAAAGAAATAAATAAATGGACCGAAGTAAAGTTCAAAATAGATTTAAGTAAAAAAATCCCAACCGACGCATCGATTAAAATTTATGGAGTCAATGATGGGGAATACAGAATTTATTGGGATGATTTTCTACTTAC
Source organism: Bacteroidota bacterium (assembly GCA_031411335.1). Lineage (GTDB taxonomy): Bacteria > Bacteroidota > Bacteroidia > AKYH767-A > OLB10 > JAJTFW01. The sequence goes on along the minus strand of JANOAX010000190.1, from coordinate 30,409 downwards.
GTTCAACAAATAATTTTCAAGAATTAAAATTAAATAAAACCAATAAAGTTTACTACTCGAAAATCAAAGATATTCTATTGATATCAATAACCAAATTTAAAACCAAATCAATAATCCCTTCATACTTTTCAACAATCACAAATAAATGTCGCGTCTTTTATTCCATTTCATGATTGCTATCCTAGAATAAATTAATGAAAATTGAAAATTACATACTGAATGTATTTACTGAACTTTATATTTTTACATAATCAAAATTAAGACAACATGTACAAAATTAAACGCACACTTCTAATATCTCTATTCTTAACAACAATAATTTCCTGTTCAAATAATATAGACAATCAATCAACTTTATTTTATCTTTCATTTGATGATCTTTCAGGATATATTGACAATTCAACTATAAAAATTAATGATCTTTCGTTTTCAGGAAGAAATTGTGTGCAGCTCAACAAAGAGTATGTCTATGGTCCTACATTTTCGAAAAAAATGAAAGATATCAGTCCAAGAATCATCAATAAATTATCTTTAAGTGGATGGGTAAAATCTGATTCTAAAAACGGAAGTATTTTATTAGTTTGTTCGATAGATAGTGCTGATAAAACAATATTCTGGAATTGTGCTGACAGCAAAACACTTTCTGGGAGTAACACAGAATGGACGAATCTGTCCGTTACATTTGATTTATCAAAATTAAATAATGGAGAAAACAAACTCAATATTTATCCAATGCATTCAGGCGAAGGAAATTCATATTTGGATGATCTTGAATTTAGCTTTGAATAAAAATTACTGCGGGTAAACAAGCTTATAAAACAAGATACTTTTGTATTCTCCAATTTTCTTTGGTGGATGTTCTTTAAAGATGGGCCTATCAAGTTGACTAGAGTCATTGACTACTAAGTAGGCGGGTTTATGATTCATTGCCATTTGAATAGATTCATCACTTTCAATATCTGCAACACTCCAACCCTTTAAATTCAAAAAGTACAAAGCGATGTTAGGACTGAAATCCAAAACGGCTATTGCCTTATCTGAAGATTTAAGTCCTAGTTCCTTTACAAAGGGTTCTACTGTTTGATAGTCCTTATATCTCGCCCAATCATAAAGCCAACAATGTTCATCCATTCTAAATTCTTGATGACCTCGATTATTATCCACTCCATGCATTACAAAAGCAAATAACCCAATGCCAATGAATAAATGGAACTTAATATTACTTGTCAAATTTTCCAAGATATTAAATGCTAATAAATACATAAAGAAAACCAACGGCAATAAAGTAATTATATAATAATCATGATGACCAAATTGAATAAACATTAAATATACAAATGCAATAGCTCCAAAAAAATAGCCCAAGAAAATAAAAAGTAATTGTTCATTTGCCTTTTTAATTTTCCATACAAGAAAGAGAAGTGCTATTAGAAAAAGATAATAAAATGCCGATGGAAAATAAAATCGAATCCAATTTTCACTAATATGCTCAGCTATATTCTTTATTGCTTCCCAATTTTCGGGTCGCATGGGTTGCATTAAAAAAATTGTTGATCTGTATGTTTCGTTTAAATATTTTGCATAGCTATACCATCCATAAGCTAATCCAAATGCAATAAGACCAGCAAAGAAGATATAGTGCCGAGCACTTTTAAAATTGGTAAAAGCAAATGCTTCTTTTCTAATATAAGACCAAACTATTATTCCTAACATTATTATCATGCCAATTGCACTTGTCAATTTAATAAGAATTGCCAATGACACACAAATTGTGAAGAATAAAATTATTAAGATAGATGGTTGTCTAAAATAGGAAAAGAAAAAATACCATGCCATCATCATAAATCCAAAACTGGCAGTATCTGGAATAAAATTAGCTGCATAGTAAGTAAGAACTGGAGAAAGTGAAAACAAGAAAACCGTAAAGTATCGATAACTAGTTTTATTTAGAAAAAAGCCTGTGATCAAATAAGAAGCATATAACCCTCCCGCATATACAATAAACATCAACAAGCGATACCAAAATTCACTAAAGCCAAATAATTTATAACAAATGGCGGCTCCATAATTCATGATAGGAAACTCGAGACCTGTGATTCCTTCTCCATCTTTAGTTGAATGAACGCGAGGATGGAAAAAATTCATGCTTTCTTGAGCATAATTTCTTGCCACCGATCCTCTATCACACATCGCCCACATATGTACGGACTGAGGACGTTGTTTCATGATTGTGAAAACATGCGTTGCCCCGCTTATTAAAAGTAACAATACTAAGAAAACAATATTTTTATATTTTTCCATATTGCTAATTATAAATTCTCCTTATCGTTTTTCTAATATATATAGCTTTCTAAACTTCAACAAAGACATTAATCTTTCGTTGCTATATTACTTTCATCCACAATATACAATGGTCTCTTTCTAACATTCGCACTTAGCCTAGTCATATATTCACCAATAATTCCGATACAAATAAGTTGCACACCACCAATAAATAATACTGCTAATATTAACGAAGTCCAACCAGGAACAAAATCCTTAGAAACGAAACGAGAATAAAGTGCATACAAGCTAACCAAAAACGTCACACCACTCACAATAAAACCAGTAATGGTAGCAAATTTTAATGGTAAATTAGAAAAACCAGTAATGCCATCTAAGGCAAATCGAATCATTTTTTTATAAGTATAACCCGTTTCACCAGCATATCGCTCATCACGGTCATACATAATGTAGGTTTGTTTGAATCCAGCCCAAGCAATTTGTCCTCGAAGATATTTCTGTTGTTCAGGCATCAGTCTTAAAACATCAATAATCTTTCGATGCATAATTCGAAAATCGCCAGTATCAATAGGAATTTTTATCGAGGTGATTTTAGCAAGAATTCGATAAAAAATTTTAGCAGTGAATTTCTTCATGAAACTTTCGCCAGAACGACTCTTCCTTCGAGCATAAACCACTTGATACCCCTCGTTCATTTTATGAAAAAGATCTCTAATTAATTCAGGAGGATCTTGAAGATCTGCGTCGATAATGGCAACAGCATTTCCAGTGCAATTATCAATACCTGCGGTTACGGCAATCTGGTGACCAAAATTGCGTGAGAAATTAATATACTTTACATGCTTATCACTATTTGCAAATGCAGTAATTATCGAAAGTGAATTGTCAAAACTTCCATCATTAATAAAAATCAATTCATAACTCACATTTAAAGATTGGGCTACATTTGATATGCGATCATACAATTTTGACAAGTTTCCTTCTTCATTATAAATCGGAATGATGATACTTAGTTCCATGGTGAGAGTAGAATTGGAGTGTTGACTTTCATTTTATTTGGCAAACTATCTAACTCGATTTTATAAATTATAATACCTTTATTATTAAATATCTCTTTAATTGGATATCCGTCTGAAGTAAACGAAACATCTTCATAATTACTTTGTGTATTGTACACTACATAACTAAATAGGCCGGAGTTCAAATACGTTTCAAAAACATCTTTATGTTTTCGGTAAGATACCGTCACCCCTTTTCTATTCATGAGGTATAATGAGATTTCCGGACTATGATCAAAAACACTAATCACTCTATCCATTGTTTGTACTCCTGAATTTAATAATATAGACTCCATGTCGAAAAAATTATTAAAATGAATAGAACCGTATTTCCATGAATCAGTTTTATAACTTGTACGAATATGATTTTTAGCCATAGCGAATTGGTAAGAAATTCCAACTACCAACAATAACGCTAAAGTGGCATTGATCCATTTAGAATTTAACTTTCTCATAAACTCAACGGTAAGAATCATACTAAACATAATTAATGTGTAAAGTGGAATCATGTAATAATCATGATGCTGTAATTGTAACCACATTAAGTATAAGAAAAGGGCTATGGTAATAATCATTACAACCACGATCCCCATCAACTTCGAATTACGCAACTTGCTAAATAATAAAGATCCAACTATTCCAGCTACTAGAATAAATAAGAGGGAATTTTCGTAAACTCGCTCCCACCAAATTTTATAAACTTCATTCCACACTTCTAAAAACTCTGAATAACTTTTAGGTGGTCGCGACTGTAATAAGAACATTTCAGAGTGCTCTGAATTACTTAGAAAAATAGCATATTTATACCAAGAAAATGTAACTCCAAGTGAAAGAAGGGCACCTACAATAATGGGTAAACTTTTTCTTAATCGATACTTTTCTGGCATTTGAAAAAAATAATAGATCATCATAGCAGGCAAATTGATGAGGGCAGAAATTTTAATGAGTGACGCCAAACTAAAAAAGATACACCAAACTATCAACCACTGAAACTTCTTTTCACTATCAATAGAACTCAACAATGCGTACCATGCCATAATAGCCAAACTTAAACTAACCGGCTCTGGCAAAAAATTCGAACTATAATAAGCCAATAAGGGTGAGCATGCAAATAAAAGCATAATGCCTAAGCTAAAATAAAAGTGATTGGTAAATTTCTTTGCAATAAGAAAAGAAAAAATAAGACCGACTGTAAAAAAACATAATACAAATAGTCGATACAAATATTCGTGCACCCCAAATAATTTATACAAGATCCCAACCGAATAATTTACAAAAGGGAATTCCATCCCAGTAATTCCTGTCCCATTATCGAGGTTATGAACTCGAGGAAGAAAAAAATTCATACTTTCTTGGGCGTAATTCAACGCGACAGAAGCACGATCACATTGCGCCCATTGATGTATTGACTGTGGGCGTAAAGGAAAGGTTTTAAAAATACCTAAACCCAAATATAAAAGAAAAAGTAATCCAACAAGAATGATGGCTTGGCTTCTTTTATTAGGATTAGAAATAATCATAAGAATTTTTAATCAATTACCATCTCCGGAACATCACCTCTCACCACCAACTTACCAGCTGTGGCTTTTCGGATATCCTCCACCGTTACACCGGGTGCTCTTTCTAATAATACAAAACCCTCGCCGGGTACTACTTCTAATACCGCAAGTTCGGTCACTATTTTCTTCACACATTTTACTCCAGTGAGCGGCAACGTACAAGAAGGTAATAATTTACTTTCACCTGCTTTGTTGACATGTTGCATCGCCACAATAATATTTTGCGCAGCAGCTACTAAGTCCATGGCTCCACCCATTCCCTTCACCATCTTACCCGGAATTTTCCAGTTGGCGATGTCACCATCCTCACTTACTTCCATCGCACCTAAAATGGTGAGATCTACTTTTCCTGCGCGAATCATTCCGAAACTTAATGCTGAATCGAAATAAGCGGTACCGGGTACTTCGGTAATGGTTTGCTTTCCCGCATTAATTAAGTCAGCATCTTCTTCGCCTTCGAAAGGAAAGGGCCCCATGCCGAGCATTCCGTTTTCCGATTGTAAAGTAACGTTTACTCCTTCGGGAATATAGTTAGCTACTAAAGTCGGGATACCAATACCGAGGTTGACATAGTAACCGTCTTTTACTTCTTTTGCTATTCGTTTGGCTATCCCTACCTTATCTAACATTTCGTTTCGTTTAATGCTTACTATGGAACACTGATTTATTATGATGATTATGATTAATTATGATTTTGAACGAACTGTTCTTTGCTCAATTCTCTTCTCATAGTTACTTCCTTGGAAAATACGTTGAACGTAAATTCCGGGGACATGAATTTGGTCGGGATCAAGTTCACCGGCGGGAACTAATTCTTCTACTTCCGCAACGGTGATTCTTCCGGCCATCGCCATTTGCATGTTGAAGTTGCGTGTGGTTTTGCGGAAGATGAGATTACCGTGTGTATCGCCTTTCCATGCTTTTACTAAAGCGAAATCAGCATCAAAAGCATACTCTAACAAATGATCTACGCCATTGAAATTACGTACTTCTTTTCCGATGGCCACTTCGGTTCCCACACCAGCACGTAACCAAACAGCGGGCATTCCATAAGCAGCTGCCATGCATCTGGTAGCTAATGTACCTTGCGGAATTAAATCTACTTCTAGTTCTCCACTTAATAATTGCCTTTCAAATTCGACATTCTCGCCCACATATGATGAAATCATTTTTTTCACCTGACGTGTTTTTAGCATCAACCCAATTCCGAAATCGTCCACACCTGCATTATTCGAAATACAAGTAAGACCTTTGGATCCTTTTTTAACTAATGCGGTGATGCAATTCTCTGGAATGCCACAAAGACCAAATCCACCAAGCATGATTACGAGGTTATCTGTCAAATCCTTTATTGCATCGTCTGCATTCTTTACTACCTTATTCATATTTATGTGCTCTGCTTACAAAAATATTAAAATAGGTGACATATCCATAATTAATGGAACCCCTATTAAAATTTATAGGTCGATAGGAATGAAGAACAAAACGATAGCGTTCCTGCGAACCGTCATTCCGGGGAATCTTTCAATGAAAAAGGACGGTGAAAACGTTTTAATTCCATCCACAATAATAGCAAGGTTGCTAGGAACAAAATGGCTATAAAGCCGGGATGATACGGAAGCGGAGCCCTATAGATAACCTCAGGAAATCGACAGTGATGCATGAGAATATCCAGACTCAAGAAGTAAGCAATCGACAGAAAAATATAAGTCAAATAATTTCTATTGATGATGGAAGCCGTTCCAACAAATAAGATGGCAGCATGAATGTATCTTTCGTGCATCTGTGTATTGAAGTAATAGAACACCAAATTAACAGTAGCTGCTCCCAATAAAATTACTGGTCCCATTTTGAACAACTTTTCTTTTGAACTAAAAGCTGATTGTTTACTATATTTTAGAAATGGTTTCAACGTGAAAATTAAAGCGATAAAAAAGAGCATCATTCCCCAAGACCTCAGCGTAATTCCTAAATACAGAGCTGAGTCAGGCATCCAAACCAAATCCTTTCCATAAAAAATAAGATGCCATAAATTATAAGCGTGCATGCTTACTGCTGGAACTCGATCGATGGCCCCAAAAGTGATTTCAATCAATTTCATTCCTTGCCCATGTATAATAAATGGAGCGGCAAGTATTAAAATTGAAAGTAAAAAAACTAGCGTTGATTTAAACATTCTCAACTTCGATTCCCATAACCATCCCGAATAAATTAAAAGCAATAAGGGTCCCAAAAAGATGGCTTGCGGTTTCATCATTAAGCTGCATCCAAATGCAGCAATAGCCCAGTAAGGTTTTGCAAAAATTACAAAAACGAGCGTCAGTAAACAGAAAAACATATACATGCTGTCCACCTGTCCCCAAAGTAAAGTGGTATATAAAAAAGCTGGATTCAACAAAATTAACCATGACCAATACGGTGAACGATTATAACGTTGAAGCATATACGCAGCTAACAGAACGCTTCCCACATCAAAAACAAATATCAAACTTTTCAGTAAAGGAATACTTGTCTCAAGTGATGTAGGACAGAGCCAAACATACACTTGCAACAGATAAAGTAATCCAGGTTGGTAATTTATTACAGGATCGGTATATGCTGCAGAAAAACCATGTTGTTGAATATACTTCGCCCATTCAATCCACCAATGAACATCGGCTGCGAAATACAAAGGTGGCATAAAATAAATGATGATTCCCGACAGAAGAAGTGTAGCAAAACAAAATTTAGTAAATGGATCTAGATTGATTTTCATATTCTATTTCGATCCTGGTAAAATCACTTTCTTTGATTAAATTCCAAAATCTGTACCGCCATTCTGTTGTTCTGCAGGCTTCTTATATTGCTTGCAGTCGAGCTCTACACCCAATGGCTTTTCTGGTTTCTCAAAATCACCTTTAGAATAATTCAAATTAGGATCGGCATACACTTTCTTCATATACAATCCCCAAATGGGTAATGCGGTATTAGCGCCTTGGCCGAGTTGCGTTGTGCGAAAATGAATGGATCGATCTTCACAACCCGCCCATGCGCCACTCACTAAATCAGGAGTGATACCCATGAACCATCCATCACTATTGTTTTGTGTTGTTCCTGTTTTACCTGCAATATGATTTGTAAATCCGTACTTAGAACCACGCAAACGTGCACCAGTACCAAACAGTGTAACGCCTTTCATCAAATTCAATACGAGGTAAGCAGTTTCTTCACTGATGGCTTCCACTTTTCGCGGAACAAAATCTTGCAACACGGCTCCGTTCTTATCTTCAATGCGCAAGATATATTGAGGCTCGGTATACACTCCTTTGTTAGCAAATGTACTGTACGCCGCCACCATTTCATATACTGATACGTCCGCTGTTCCTAATGCAAGTGAGGGAACGGGATCAAGTGGAGAAGTGATGCCCATCTTACGTGCAACTTGCACTACAGCATCCGGACCAAATTGTTTCATCAAGTAAGCAGAAATGCAATTGACAGATTCAGCTAATGCTTCTTTTAAAGATAACATTCCACCGTATTTTCCGTCTGAGTTAGAAGGGGTCCAAGGTACTCCTGCCTTGTCAATGATCGTCACTGGTGTATTGGGCAATTCGTAGCAAGGAGAATATCCCTCCTGCATCGCTAAGGTGTATAAAAATGGTTTAAATGTTGAACCTACCTGACGCTTTCCATCTTTCACATGATCGTACTGAAAATATTTATAATCATTTCCTCCTACCCATGCGCGGATGTAACCTGTTTGCGGTTCCATCGACATAAATCCAGTTTGATAAAATAATTTATAATACTTGATCGAATCGAGTGGAGACATTGTTGTATCGCGTTCACCTTTCCATGTGAAAATGCGCATCTCAGTTTTCTTGTCAAATATTTTTTTAATGTCACTCTCACTTTTTCCTTCCTCCTTCAAATTACGATAGCGTTCGCTTTTCTTCATTGCATCCTCAATAATTTGTGGTTGCTCAGACCAAGCTGTTTTCCCTTTCCAATGATCGACAAATGTTTTTTGAAGATCCCTCATATGCTCCTTCACTGCTTCTTCTGCATAACGTTGCATGCGTGAATCGATGGTGGTATAAACACGCAGACCATCACGATACAAATTATAAGGTTTTCCGTCGGCCTTTTTATGATCCTTGCACCACTTCAATAATTCTTGACGCAACACTTCACGGAAATATTGAGCCAATCCTTCTGTATGTCCTTCCTGATGAAAATTTAATTTGATGGGAAGTTTGATTAAAGAATCTTTTTCTTCTGTAGAAATAAATTTATATTTCGCTAACTGACCAATCACTGTATTTCTTCTGAAAGTAGCGCTTTCAATATTTCTCACCGGATTGTATCGAGTAGGCGCTTGCAATAAGCCGATTAACAATGCGGCTTCATCCACACTCACTTCACTCGTATTCTTTCCAAAATAAGTAGTGCATGCCGATTTAATTCCGTACGCATTATTTCCAAACTCTACTGTATTTAGATACATCGCCAAAATTTCATTCTTGGTATAGTTCCGTTCCAGCTTCACGGCGATGATCCATTCTTTGAGCTTTCGAAAAATAAGTTTGACCTTATTCATATTCTCACGTGGGAAAAGATTCTTTGCAAGCTGCTGAGTGATGGTACTTCCTCCACCTGCATCTTGTTGCAAAATGATGGTCTTAACAAAGACGCGCATCAGCCCTTTAATATCCACACCGGAATGTTCCTCGAAACGCACATCCTCTGTTGCTTTCAACGCATTCACGAGGGATGGCGACAAATCGTGATAATGCACATTCACTCGATTCTGGATATAATATTTTCCCAGAGTTCGTGCATCGGATGAATAAATTTCACTCGCTAAACTACTGTTGGGATTTTCGAGTTCTTCGAAGGTGGGGAGGTCGCCAAAAACTCCAAAGGCGGTGAGGGCAACAATGAGAAAGATGAGCGCTACGGGTGCCACTACAATCATCCAAATATATTTCACATATTTCTTTGCAGAAGTGGCGGAAGGTGATTTCGGCATATGGGCAAAATTATAAAAGATTTAAGTGCACTTGGTGGAATTCTAAACGCAAATTCAATTTGTAAATTACTTCCTAATAATTACTTATTCATTAAAATCACTAAACCTAGATTAAATAGCAAAATAGCAATATTTTATAATTAAATAATGAATTTAACTGTTAGTTTGAGGTAACCTAAAAGAATTCTTTCCTACATTTGAGGAAACCCTAAACTCTTTGATCATGAAAAAACTTAATAAGTATTCGCTAGTCCTCTTCTTTATTTCTTTTTTCACACCTTCTTACTCTCAAAATCAAAGTTTATCTTTTGATGGTGTTGATGATTGGTTTGTAATTAATCCTTATCAAGATTTAAATTTATCGGCACACGACTTTACTATTGAAGCCATGGTATTGGTTCAAACTAAAACAACAGGATTTCATACTATATTGACTAACAATAACTTAAATGGGGGGGTATTTATTAAGTATTAATGCAGCCGGAGCCATTTCTTTAACTATAAATGGTCAAACCTTTTTATCGGCTACTGTTCAAACACCGGGATTACCATCCTCAACTATATTTGATGGAAGATGCCATCACATTGCAGTAAAGAGGGCTACCAATATTTTATCTTTCTTTTTTGACGGAAATTTAATTTCTTCACTAACCATAAATTCTAATTTAAGTATGTCAAGTAATAATTACTTAAGAGTAGGATGTGATCAATTGTTAAGTGCAACTTCTGCATTTAAGGGCGAGATTGATTATCTACGTATTTGGAATATCGCGGTTCGAGATCATGATATTTATGATAATCAACAGCAGTGTTTGAGCAACCAAACTGGCCTCGTAGCCAATTGGTCGTTTGAACATACACCAGATGAAGTGGTTTTAGATGCTACAACTTATTTACATCATGGACTTATTATTCCTTCACATGGTACTCCGATTAATACCGGACCTAGTTTTCGCAATTCACCATGCGCATCCGAAGTTTGTGATTATATAATACTGGAGCCTGCAAGTGACCCTGCTTGTAATCAAAACCCATCTCCACTCTATTGCTCACAATTAAATTTAATTTGTAATGGCGACTTTGAGCAAGAAAATAACTTTCCAGGAATCTTTCCTAATCTCGCTTTTGATGGATGTACTACTGCGGGATCATCTAACGAAGTTGTTAATTGGTGTACCGCTGGTGGAACTCCTTCTTACTATGGCAGAAATACGACTTTTTTAAATTATAGTATTCCAACTAATTTCATCACAACTAATTTCGCTCCATTTTGTATAAACGGAATTGACACTTGGAATGGTGCTGCTAATAGTAATGATCATTACGCGGTTTTAGGTTGTGATGTTAACAATAAAGATGGAATTAGGACTGAATTAACAACTCCTTTGCAACCCAATAAAAATTACACTTTAAATTTTCGTGCTTTATGTGTGAACAATATTTTTTCACCTGCTCCTATTTTACCAACGCAATTAAAATTTGAACTTTGGGATGATAATATAGGCACTAATACAATTGGTATTGGTAGTATTCCTATACAGCTAGGTTGCAATTGGAATCTATATACTATGACTTTTACAACACCTTCTAACCCCATCAACTTGAATAATTTTCTTGTAAAAGTAGCAGGAGTAAATAATGGAAATTCAAATTACTTCTTTTTTGTAGATGAATTTGAATTATACGAAGTAAGTTCCGATTACCCACGTTGGATGTCAGGAACAGGATCACAGCGACCATCAGAAATTGTAACTGATGCCACCAACAATGTATATTTTGCAGGATATGCAAATCAAGAAATCACATACCCTAACGGTGTAATACAAGGAATTCCAAATGAAGTTACAGGATTTATCGCCTCATATGATGCATGTGGTAATGTTCGCTGGGCAAATAACTCGAATACGTCCCTTGTGGTATATAAATCAGTTGCTTTTAATAACGTACAAAATCAATTATTAGTTGCATCTGAAACCAGCACTGGGATTAACATCGAAATTTACGATCCAGCAACTGGTAATTTAATTTCAGCAACTCCCGTACCTGGTACCACAAGCGATCATACCATCATCACCTCTAAAACCGATGTGAATGGGCAGAACTGGTATATATTATATCAAGATGGACTAACAAGTGTTTATTATTTTGTTTATTATGGTATTTTTTCAACTACTATTTTCGGGCCTTATAATGTGTTAAGTACAATACCAGAAATATCTGATTTTAGTATCAATAGTCTTTTAACGGGGAATGCAAATCGCGTTTTTTTAGTTGCTAATAATGCACTTAACTCAAGTATTATTGATTATAGAATTTTTCCACCCGCTCAAATGCAAACACCTTTCACCTTTATAGCTAATAATGGGAATCAAAGTGAGACATTAAAATTAACTTCCATTGAGCAAAACAATGCAGGCATACTATGTGTTGGCGGTTTTTATTCCAATTGTGATGTAAATTATGGTGCAACAACCATTGTACCCAACATACAACCCACTTCACCTGGAATTCACAACAATGCCTTTACGTTTTTATTCAATCCAACGGGAGCAAATGTAGTTGCCAATAGCGGAAGATACATTGGAGGAAATGGAGCCAGCCGCACAACCAAAATTATTGTGAATCAGGCAGGCGATTTTATTGCTGCGGGCATGATGAGTTCATCATTTGTTGCAGTACCTGTTAACACCAATTTTAATACTACATGGATTCCAAACCCCAACATGGGTGGCCTTTTTTATACTAAATTAAATGGAGTAACCGGAATCGACCAATGGATAGAGCAAGGCATTACTTCCTATTTAGGAACCTGGCAAAGAGATTTAGTTTGTGGTACAAATGGGACTATTTATGGAATGGGGTACTTAAACGGCACTATAGATTTCCTGCAAGGCGATACATGGAATTCTACCATCCAATGCGATAATACCTACGTATTAAAAATTATTGATTCCGGTAATAATGCTGTAGTTGACAGACATGCCTCACCTTTCATATCGATGTCTAGCTCATCTGAAAGCACTAAAGGATATTTGCTTAAAAATGAAATTGAATTCAATGAGTTATTGCGGAATAAATCCATTCTAGATTATTACATTATTGACTTCTCTGGTAGAATAGTTCATTCATCAAAAACTAATATCTTCTCAAATACATGGAATCAACTAGCACAAGGATGTTATTATTTAAGGGGAAATAATGGATTCGATGTTACAACTATTTTTATCTGTAAGTAAAATGAGGACCTTTCATAAGTATCACCGCATAATTGCGGTGATACTATTCTGCATTAGCCACATTTCTACAAATTCACAAAGTATAGACTATGCGAATAATCAATTTATACATGGGGATGCTGGAATCGGCGCGAGTGATTATTATATAATTTGTTCTGATCAATCTACAACAATTTCATTTTTGGATTCTAATAAAAATACAACTTCCATTTATAATAAAATCGGAGCTGGATGTGATACAATTAAAATCGATTCAGTGATATTGTACTATCATAACATTAATCCTTTAACTTTAAATCAAAAAAGACTATCGTACGTAATAGCGGACAATAAAATAGTTGTTTATGAAGCATTTCTCTATACTTCAAATTTAAATAATTATCCAATTCACTTTTATTGTAGGTTAACTCCACCGCCAAATATGGCAGGAACTTCCAATATTAACATGAGCTACAATAAACAATTCTACTATACACCCACTAACACCAATTACTTAGAATACGGTAACGATTTATTATTATTTGGAATTTCCGATACCTCTTTCATAAGAATTTATCCGAAGTGGCAACATCCACTATTGAACAGTAATAATTATTACTCACTCCCAATACAAGAAGAAAGAGCCTGGTACGAATATGCATTTAACACAAATAGTTTTCCTACATTTCCACTATATTACCCACCTTGTTTAATTACAGAAGACTCGTCAATAGCAAAAAAAGGTAAATTTATTACACGAACCGGAATGTTTGGAAATGGTAGTGGAGCTCAAAATGAACCATGGGGTCTTTCAACAGGCTTCCGTTTCTACCCCCTGGCTTACGAATTTCTTGGAAAAAATTATCATACAGTTCCCCATGCAACGAGAGCCGGCGATTCATTGCTGGCCATTGCTTTTCATGACAGCACGGTAATTTCATTAAATGGAGTATTGAGCACAATTAACAGAGGGGAAGTGTTTCGTACGCTGTTGGATAGTCCCGGAGTTTGGCAAGCAAACCATCCATTTAGTTTAGTTCAAATTTCAAGGCATCAGCAGGAGGATAGTGTTTTGTACAGTTCCCTCTTTGCTTATTCAGTGCATCCGGATATTGCCCTTATTACCAGTACCTGGTACACCACAGAAATTGTTCCTGACAGTACTCCTGGTGAACAAAGCTATTTAAATTTAATATCGCCTACTAACGGTGTCGCCTATGTGAAGTTAGATGGAGTTTCACTTTCACCCTATTTTGTTCCCTATATAAATGATACGGCTTGGTCATACGCCCAAATACCGGTAACCAGTGTACAACATAAGCTAGAGGCAGATAGTGGTGTACTTGCTTATGCATATCAATATAGTTTAGGCTGCGGTGTTGGTTTTTATGTAGGTGGACTGGAGATGAAAAATACAGTTACATCTATTCCATCTCCTACCATAAAAACTGACATTACAATTTATCCAAATCCTGCTCACCAAATATTAAACATAGATTTTGGAGACACCTATAAAAATACAACTCAACTATTCGTCAAGCTATTTACGATAGAAGGAAAATGCATTCTAAATTCACCCTATAAAAATAGAAGGAATTTATCTTTAGATATAAGTACTTTAGCAAATGGGATTTATTTTGTAGAGATTAATTTAGTTGATAGAAAGGTTACGAAGAAGTTTGTTAAAAATTAAAATACCAACCCTAAAAATCCATCATATCATTCTGCTGGCCTGAGTCTTGAGGGCGAGTCCCTTGTTTACGACGATCACGTCCTTGTTCCATCTTTCCGAAACGATAGCTTAGGGTTAAATTTCCTACTCTAGTTTCGCGCTTACGAACCATTTCTTGACGGAATCCAATACCTGTATTGTCAATATTAAACTCACGATTATCAAACACATCAGAAACTGAACCGCCTAACGACCACAGACCACCTTTAAAATCATATTTAAAGCCTAAATCGACACCACTCATCCCTTTAAAAGTTCCTTGCGGTTGCTTTCTTGGAGCCATGTAGTTTGCGGTTACTTGAAATGAAAACTGCTTACTAACCTTAGTGGAAATTGATCCACGCACATCACCACTCCACACTTCACTTACTAAATCACTTTGAACATTGGAGGCATCTACTTTATTGTAGAAAAGAGTAAACGTTGCAGAAGAGGTAAATATTTTCAAAAATGTATTTCGTAATGTTAATTCTGCACCCATATTCTCAGCCGTTTTATAGTTCACAAAAGTTTGAGTAGAGATATTCGTAATAGAATCTACCGTTCTAAAACGTTGTGTATTATCGCTCGTATTTCGATAATACAAATTTGCACTCACATTCGTATTTCCATAAACACCTGTAAAACCTAACTCCAAGGAATGTGTTAACTCGGGAAATATACTTGGATTTCCAACAAACACATTCAACGAATCAGATACACTTCTGAAAGGATTTAATTGTCGTTCTCTCGGACGATTTATCCGACGCGAATAACTCAATTGAATGTCTTTTCCTTCACGGAAACGATACTTAATAGCGGCAGAAGGAAACAGGTTAATGAAATCACGAGTGAAGGTGGTGTCAGCACTTTTTGATTCTCCTTCAATCATAGTTTGCTCGGCGCGTAATCCAGCACTTAATTCAAATACTTTATATCGACCGCTCCACTGTAAATATCCAGCGTACACCCACTCTGTAAAAATAAATTGATCGCTGAATAATGAATCCACATTGAAATTATTATTGTCGAAATCAAATCGGTCAGAACTTTGTTCACTATCATTATTACGCAATGTCGCTTTGATTCCAGTTTCAATTTTCGAATTTTCAAAAGGATGCAAATAATCCATCTGCGCAACTCCGCTGTACGAAAGACCTTTTGTATTGATTCGTTGACGCAATTGGCTTGTGGGTGCAGGAAAAAAAGTATTCAGCACATTTTGATCATCTGTTTCGTTCACATTTAGGTTACCCGATGCCGTTAGTTCTCTTTTACTGTTTGCATACGTGTGTCGATAATCGATACTCCCATCTACAATACTACTTTTCTCCGTAGACTTTGCCAAGCGATTAAAAGAACTTATTGTTAATCGCTCAACATCCTGTGTCGCATTGAAGGATAAATCTCTTCTCTTTTCATCGCGGAGATTAAATCCTCCAGAAAATCCTAAGGTGTTATAATCATTCAAGTACAAGTCCAATCCTGCTCGTAAATTGTGCGAAAAATTATCATTATAGCCATCGTTCCATCCAATTACATAACTCGTGTCGGTGCCAAAAGTATTGGTTCGAAAACTATTTCCTTCGTTCGTTCTGCGATCATCACGAAAGGAATAATTGAAGTAAAGGTTATTCGTTTTTGTACGACGATTTAAATTCAAGGAAGCATTGTATTTATCTTTGGTACCCACTCCAACCGTTGCCGTTCCGTTGATGCCCGGATTTTTATCTTTCTTAGTTTTGATATTAATAATTCCAGATGTGCCTTCTGCGTCATACTTTGCAGATGGATTCGTCACCACTTCAATTTGATCAATACTACCAGCAGGTAATTGTTGCAAGATGGATCCACGATTATCTCCTGTTAATCCTGCAGGTTTACCATCAATTAAAATGGTTACTTGCTCACTGCCTCGCAAACTGATTTTTCCATCAATATCAACATTCACAGAAGGAATATTTTGAAGCACTTCACTCGCCGATCCGCCCGCATTAATCATCGACTTATCGACATTGTAAACTTTTTTATCTAGAGAATTCACATACTCTACTTTCTCTCCAACAATTTCCGTTTCCTTCAAAACTCTGCTAGATGGCGGCATCCACACACCTCCAAAGTCTTTTAATGGCTCTTGCGGATTTAGCATAAAGGGCTTTGAATCCAACTGACGGTAACCAATGGAAGTAATGCGAATAAAATATCTGCCGGGCATCACATCTTCAATTCTAAACTGACCTTTTGCATCGGTTAACGATCCACCAACGGCGGTGCTGTCTTTTACTTTTAACAAAGCAATGGAAGCAAACTCGAGTGGCTGTCGGTTAGAAGAATCTCTCAAAATGCCTATTACTTTTCCAATCGGAGTCATATTACTCATAAAGGAAGAATCCTTCATGCTCCCTCTAAAACGCGCACTATCGGGTCTTTGTCCACCTTGATTTTGACCGCCAGGGTATTGTGCTTGCACGTTGTGAAAGTGAAAGAGAAAGGAAAAAAGAAGGATGAATAATCGCATTGTATAATAAATATTATTGTTTTGTGTCTAGCTAATTTTGATGTATTTCCTATACAAAGTTTAATTCAAAATTCAATTCAACTTATAAAGGCACTTCTCGAAACAAAACTTCTAATAAAGTTTGTCCAGTAACATACAAACTGTTTTTATCAATCTTATCGATGGTATCTTCGTGTGTATGCCAATGCTTCCAGAATTTAGAAGGAGAACTTTCTTCGAAGTGAATCAAATCAATCACTTTAAATCCTAGCATTTTGTTGATGTAATAATGATCGTCGATGATTCCATTTCGTTGCTGATTGATGAAATGTGCACCAAAGCCTGTTGCGTCCGCTACTCTCCAAACTTTGTCGACAATATCAGCAGCGTATTGCATACTGGTTCCTTCCTTGTTGAATTGGATGTTAGCACTTCCCACCATATCCAATAAAATTCCATAGCGCGCAACGTAATTGGGGAGATGTAAATTCTTCGCCCAATACTGCGAGCCTAAGCAATAGGAATCTTCCATCGTTGGAAATTCGCTTTCGTCGGGCTGACCATAATCCTCAACATCAAACAAAATAATGTCAACTCCGACATTTGGATTTGCAATAGATAGTTGTCGAGCTACTTCTAACAACACTCCTACTCCACTTGCACCGTCGTTAGCACCATCGATGGGTTCATTCTTTCGTTGTGTATCTTGATCTGCAAAGGGACGAGTATCCCAATGCGCACATAACATAATTCGATTGCCTAAGTCGGGATGAAACGAACCAACAATATTTCTACTATTCAACACTTTTCCATCAAAGGCACGCACTTGAAATGATTGCACAATGACCGTGTCGGTAAACTCTTTCAATTTATCGATCATCCAATTTCCACAATCTACATGCGCCTTGGTATTCGGAATGCGCGGACCAAAATCAACTTGTTGCTTTACAAAAGCAAATGCTGAATCGGCATTAAACTTTGGTGTATTTACTTGAACTATCACAGTAGAAGGTGTTGTTGGGGTAGATGGTTTATTCGACGAGGAATCGCATCCATTACAACCTATAAAAACAAGTGCAACGAAAGAAGCAAAAAGAATACGTGACTTATGACTTTGTCCAGATCGTACCATCTTTTTCATCTTTAATAGTAAAGTTTAACTTGATCAACTCATCACGAATTCGATCGGAGGTAGCAAAATCTTTTTTTGATTTCGCATCAGCGCGAAGTGAAAGTAACAATTGCATCACACCCTCTAATTCATCACCAGAAGTTACCACTTCATCTTTTAATCCCAACAAATGATACGCAAATAAATTCATGGTTTCCGTAAGATGGGCGATATCGTCGGCGGTCAATTGTTCTGTTCCTGCATAAACCGAATTAATAATTCTTACTCCCTCAAATAAATGCGAGATGGCAATAGCAGTATTCAAATCATCATTCAATGCTGCATATGCATTTTCGCGCACTGCTTTCACATCGGAAGTAGACGTTGCAGATGGTTTAAGCTTACTCGTTAATGTGGCGGCAGCTAATAATTTATTCATTCCTTTCTCAGCCGCTTGTAGTCCTTCGTTACTAAAATCTAGTGTACTGCGATAATGTGCTTGCATAATAAAAAAGCGAATCGTCATCGGGCTATACGATTGCGTTAATAGCTTATGCTCTCCTGTAAATAATTCGCGGAGCGTAATAAAGTTCCCCAACGATTTTCCCATCTTTTGTCCGTTGATGGTAATCATATTATTGTGCATCCAATACTTCACGGGTGCTTTTCCACAACTACCTTTCGACTGTGCAATTTCACTTTCATGATGCGGAAATAATAAATCCATTCCACCACCGTGAATATCGAATGTCTCGCCTAAATATTTTTTACTCATTGCCGAACATTCAATATGCCATCCTGGAAATCCATCACTCCAAGGCGATGGCCAACGCATGATATGTTCTGGAGATGCTTTTTTCCACAAGGCGAAATCGGCAGGATTGCGTTTCTCTTCTTGTCCTTCTAACTCACGTCTTTCACTTCCTGCACCGGCAATTAAATCTTCAATAATTCGACCACTTAATTTTCCGTAGTCATTCGATTTACTGTAATTGATCACGTCAAAATAAACAGAGCCATTCGACTCATAAGCGTAACCGTTAGCAATGATTTGATTCACCATGGCAATTTGCTCGATGATATGTCCGCTTGCTCTCGGTTCAATTCCTGGAGGCATGTTATTAAGTGCGCGCATCGAATCATGAAAACTGTTCGTATACAATTCCACAATCTCCATCGGTTCTAATTGTTCGAGGCGTGCTTTCTTTGCAATTTTATCTTCGCCTTCATCGGCATCATTCTCGAGATGACCCACGTCAGTGATGTTACGCACATATCGAACTTTGTAACCGAGATGTTGCATATAGCGATTCAACACATCAAAAGTGATGTAAGGACGAGCATGTCCCAAATGCGCTTCACCATACACCGTAGGACCACACACATAAAGACCAACAAAAGGGGAGTTAAGTGGAATAAATTGTTCTTTCTGTCGAGAAAGTGAATTGGTGATATGTAATGGATGATTCATAATTTTATTAAACTTTGTGTACTAATCAACTTGAAATAATCTCAAGTTCTTATAGATTGTTTTTTCTTTGCGATTCTTTAGGGTAACTTTGCGACTTCTTCGGCCTTTGCGAGTTATTAACTTTGCGCCTCTGCGCCTTTGCGAGCAATTTTCCTCTGCAAAAACCCTAGAGTCCGTTTACGATTCGAGTGATACCAGATTTAATTGTTTCAGAATTAAAATTTACAAGTAATCCCAATTTCTTATTACTAATTTTTAGATAGGTCAATAACTGTTTTGGATGAACGGGAGCGATGTTTTCTACGGATTTTATTTCAATAATTATTTTATTATCGACAATGATATCAGCTCGGAAACCTAATTCCATATTCTGTCCTTTATGCACTAACGGAATTCCCACTTGCGACTGAAATGGAATTCCCTTTACACTCAGCTCGTAACAAATGATTCTTTCATAAACCGATTCCAATAATCCTGGACCATATTCAACATGAATTTTATAGAATATATCTACGAGAATAGTTGATAATTCATTGATTGAAATCTCAGTGTGGTAATTAGGTATGGGTTCTTCAAGATAAGTTACTTCTTCGGAATTAATGTAGTTCATTTGAAATGGGTTTATAATAAAGATAATTTTTTTCTTCGCTTTCCTCTTCGCTTTTCCTCTTCGCTTTCCTCTTCGCTTTCCTCTTCGCTAAAGTTTCTCGCAAAGGCGCTAAGGCGCTAAGGCTGCGCTTCGAGGCGCTAAGGTTCTTTTCGCTTCTCTCGTCGCTTTTTTTTAGTTGAGGCGCTAAGGTTCTCTTTGCTTTTTCTCTTTGCTTTTTTGAGATTTATTTACACCATATGGCGAGCTTCTTTCAAATGCTTTAGCATATCGATAGACATTGATGAGAGATCATATTTACACTTCCATCCCCAGTCTTCTTGTGCACGTGAATCGTCGATACTTTTTGGCCATGAATCGGCAATATCTTGACGGAAATCAGGAGCATAATTGATATCGAATTCTGGAATATGCTTTTTAATTTCAGATGCAATTTCCTTTGGTGTAAAACTAATTCCACCTAAATTATAACTGCTGCGAATCTTCACTTCTTGTGCTGGTGCATCCATCAACTCCAACGTAGCGCGAATGGCATCGGGCATATACATCATCGGCAAGGCGGTATCTTCCTTCAAGAAACAAGTATAAGAACCTTTGTCGAGTGCTTGATGATAAATATCTACTGCATAATCGGTAGTACCGCCACCAGGTAATGCTTTATAGGAAATGAGTCCAGGATAACGAATGCTACGAATGTCAACACCAAACTTATTGAAATAATATTCACCCCAATGTTCTCCTGCTAATTTACTAATTCCATAAACGGTACTTGGATCCTTTACACAAAACTGTGGAGTGTTTTCACGTGGTGTTGAAGGGCCAAACACCGCAATGCTCGACGGCCAAAATATTTTCAAATCTTTTTTTTCCTTTGCTATATCGAGAAGAATAAAAAGACTATCCATATTCAATTTCCATGCAGTTTTCATTTTTTGTTCAGCGGTAGCACTGAGTAAAGCGGCTAACAAATAAACTTCCTTCACATTATTCTTACTGATCGCTTCTGCAACGGCTGGTGCATCGAGCACATCCAACTTCAAAAAGGGTCCGCTCTCACTGAGGAAACCACTTTGTTCCTTCACATCTGCTGCAATCACTTTGCTTCCGCCGTTCAATTCACGCAAAGTGGAAACGAGGTCGGTACCAATTTGTCCCGCGGCTCCTAAAATTAATGATGTATCTCCTTTTGACATAATTCTATTTCAATTCATTCATTTTTGATCTCAACAATTCTAAACTCTGACTATGGTTCTCAATATTCTGTTTAGTTTGTTCTATTTTGTCTTTATTTTCTTGTATTTGCTTTTCATTCGTCTCAATGCGCTTCTTCATATTCTCATTGTCAGCAGCCATGCGCTCATTATTTTTAATCAATTTCTGTTGCGCCTTCTTTTCTTTTTTAAACTGATCGTTTACAGCTTCTAATTTTTTGTTCACTCCTTCCTTTGATTGCTTCAAAGCAAAATCATACACAATCGTCTCTAATCTTTTCATGTAAGTAGCATCGCCTGTTGGAGAAACAAATACACCTGCTTTTAAAAAAGCAACTTTCATCAACATCCCTTCTGCTTCCTTTGAAAATATGGCATAAATCTCAATCGACTCCGATCCTAATCCATTGATGACAGTATGCTCACCTTTAATTTCTTTTCTCGACTTGCGTACCTTCGCACCGTTAGTCTTTAAAAAACTCGTCCAACTTTTCTTGAGTGACTTTTCTTCTGTATGTGGAATCTTCACCCGCAAACTTGGATTATAGCCTGACCCAATTTGGTCAATCCCATTTTCGATACTAACATTTTGTGCCCAAACTGCATTCGTTAGGAACAACATCAAAATTAATAATGCTATTTTTCTCATTTTATTGTTAGAATAAATCTTAATAAATTTATATTTCAGTTACGCCACCCGAAATTACAAACTTCATCATTTCGGTTCCCGAGGCATTGATATTTTGTACATGAGAGGCTTCCACTATGACCAGCTGACCATTAAATCCATATGAAAACGGCAAGTAAACCGCCATTTTTTCTACACCCAAACCTAATTGTGAAAGATCATTTTCAGTGATGAATCCGATGCGCTGCACAGAGGGATTCTGATTCACGGTTACTAGAACGGGTTGGTTAAATCGTTTTTTCTCTCCGACGAAAGCTTCAATTAAGTCCTTCACCGAAGAGTAAATCACTTTCAATAAAGGAGTTCTTTCCAAAATTCCTTCGAACATGATAAAGAATGGATTACGTACAAAGCGAGTTCCTACATACCCCATCAACGTAATGACAGCCAATATGATAAGAATGCCTACGCCGGGTAAACGTAAATCATCAATACCTGGGAAATGGATAGGTAGCAAATTATCCATCCAAACCACCGCTTGAATCACTACGTATATTGTTACTACAGAGGGCACTATGAATAATAACCCTTGAAAGAAATAACTGCCTAATTTTTTCATGATTCCACTTTATGGTTTCCCTTTTAAAGATTTCACAAATATCCATAAAATGGATGGCTCTTCCTTCATAATTCGCGCTTTCTTTGCGGAGTGGGAGATGAAAATTCATTTAATCCTAAGAATTGGAAAGACTGGATCTTGCAGCATGAGCAGGTGTCGGTGACTGAAATCGCCCTTCGTTACCGTCAGAAAACTGAACTTCCACTTTCCGATCTATTAAATCAGCTAAAAGGTCGACAAATTGCCAAACAAAAGCTACCTTCTTGGTATGCAAATTTGGCTGTTATTTATCCCGATGGATTGATTTTGGAACAATGCTCTTCAGAAGTAATGGCTCAATTCAAATCACAGTTTGC
The DNA here is from genome assembly GCA_031411335.1 of Bacteroidota bacterium. Classification (GTDB taxonomy): domain Bacteria; phylum Bacteroidota; class Bacteroidia; order AKYH767-A; family OLB10; genus JAJTFW01. Next base: position 7,069 of record JANOAX010000190.1, on the reverse strand, counting down.
AGAACAAAAAACGGTGGTGGATTTGACAGGCGGACTTGGGATCGACAGTTTAGCATTTTCAAATGTTGCTAAAAAAGTAGTGTATTGCGAGCCCGATGAAAAAAGATGTGCAGCAGCGAAAATAAATTTCCAAGCCTTCCAAAAAAACAATATTGAAGTCATTTGCGGTGATGCGCAAACGTTAGTGGATCAAGGCATCATTGATAGTGCTGAACTTATTTTCATAGATCCTTCGCGACGAAGTGATAGCGGAAAAAAGATTTTTCGCATTGAAGAATTACAACCTAATGTGATTGAATTAAAAGAAAAATTATTAGAAGACGGTGCACATGTCCTTGTAAAATTGGCTCCCATGCTCGACATTAGTGAAGGTATTCGACAATTGCCTGAAACATTTCGTATAGATGTGCTTTCATGGAAAGGTGAATGCAGGGAGCTGTTATTTCATATTAAAAAAGGAGGACAAGGGCCGCAGATTCACTGCCATGATTTGGATGGAAATGTTCCGTCTTTAACTTTTGATTATTACAAAGCAACCCAACTTTCCTTGTCGTTTTCAGAGCCTAAAAAATACATTTACGAACCCAATGCATCGGTTCGAAAAGCGGGAGCATGGAAATCAATTTGTGATCAGTATCCTGTGAGTATTTTGCATGCGAATACACATCTCTTTACGTCAGATGAAAAAATTATTTTTCCGGGAAGATGTTTTAAATTGCTGGAGGTGATGCCGTATAAAAAGGAAATTATTTTGGAGAAATTGGCAGGACGAAATGCGCAAATGGTATTTTATAATTTTCCAGAGGAGCCGGTGAAGGTGAAGAAAAAAATTAATGTGAAATCGGGAGAGCCGCTTTATTTATTTTTTGTGAGTTTGCAGCAAGGAGGTGCAAGTGTCCTTTTAAGTGAATTAGTCGTTTAATCTAGACTACTTGATGGGCCACTGATTTTTTATGATGATTATGATTTGTTATGATTGCTTATCGTCGCGAAAACCTCATCTTCAAATTTTCAAATTGATCTATTTTCAAATTCCATTCGCGATTTCTTCGGAAGCTTTTTTACTACTTCATCAAAGCTATGATCGATGAGTTTTTTTATTTCTTTGGCACCAAGGTCGTCGTGAAGAGAAACGGTGTTCCAATGTTTTTTATTCATATGCCAACCTGGTTGCACGGCAGCATAACGTTCACGCAGTTCCGAAGCATACTCGGGATCACATTTTAGGTTGATGGTATCGGGTGCACTGATGCTGATAAGTGCAAACATTTTTCCCATCACTTTAAAAACAAGAGTATCCTCATCAAATGGTAAGGTTTCTTCCGTGAAGGGTTTTGATAAGCAATAGGTTCTTATTTCGTCGATGAACATCCTTACAAAGGTATGAAATCGATGAAAAAAATGGGAAGGGAGGATGGAATGTAATTTAAATAAATTAATTTTATAGCGATGAATGAAGATCATAAAAAACTGTTTCTATTGGATGCCATGGCTTTGGTATTCAGGGCTTACTTTGCTTTTAGCAATAACCATAGAGTGAATTCGAAGGGATTGAATACCTCCGCTATGTTCGGATTTACGAATACCTTGAATGAAATTTTAAAGAAAGAAAAGCCCACACATATTGCGGTTGTTTTTGATACAGCTGCTCCTACCTTCCGACATGATAGCTTTGAATCGTATAAGGCGAACCGCGATGAGATGCCAGAAGATTTGGCGATTGCCATTCCCTATATCAAAAAAATTGTGGAGTGTTTTAATATTCCTGTTTATGAGTTGGATGGATATGAGGCGGATGATATCATCGGTACATTTTCTGTTTTAGCAGAGAAAGCAGGTTTTCAAACATTCATGATGACTCCCGACAAAGATTATGGTCAATTAGTAACAGAACATGTTCATATTTATAAACCTGCCCGATTAGGAAACGGAGCAGAGATTTTGGGTGTGAAAGAAGTATGCGAAAAATTTGGAATCGAGCGTCCAGAACAAGTGATTGATATTTTAGGGTTGATGGGCGATAAGGTGGATAATATTCCCGGCGTTCCTGGTGTAGGAGAGAAAACGGCAACTGCGTTGATACAAGAATTTGGTTCCATCGAAAATATTTTAGCGAATACTGATAAAATAAAAGGAAAGCTTCGAGAAAAAATCGAGATGAATAAAGAGATGGCGATCAAGTCGAAAGAATTGGCAACCATTCATTGTGAAGTGCCCATTCCCTTCGTGGAAAATGATTTAGTGTTGAGAGAACCCAACAAAGATGCGTTGATGGAATTGTTTACGGAATTGGAGTTCCGCCGACTCGCACAGCAAATTCTAGGAGAAGAAATTCAAGCAGCGCCGGCACCATCAAAAGGAAATCCAGCGCAGATTGATATGTTTAGTCAGCCCTCATCTGCTTCTGCATCATCAACTAGTGCAAGTGCCGTTTTGGAAGAAGTAGAAATTGAAGAAAACAAAAATTATCAAACCATACATACGGTAAAGCACTACTATCAAGCCGTAACGGATAAATCAGGAAGAGAAAAACTGATTGCTCATTTACAACAGCAAAAAGAAATCAGTTTTGATACGGAAACTACAGGGATTGATACGATGGAAGCGGAGCTTGTTGGACTTTCATTCAGCGTAAAAGTGCACGAAGGATGGTATGTACCGATTCCTGAAGAACAGAAAGAAGCGCAGTTGATCGTGGATGAATTTAAAGTCGTTTATGAAAACGAAAACATTGTAAAGATTGGTCAAAATATAAAATACGATATGAATATTCTTTCACGCTATGGAATTCAGGTGAAAGGAAAATTATTTGATACCATGGTTGCGCATTATCTCATCCAACCGGAGATGCGACATAACATGAATATTTTAGCTGAAACGTATTTAGGTTATTCACCCGTTTCCATCGAAACATTAATTGGCAAAAAAGGCAAAGACCAAGGCAGTATGCGTGATGTTTCCATAGAGCAGATTGCTGAATATGCTTCTGAAGATGCGGATGTGACGTTGCAGTTGAAGGAAAAGTTTATTCCGATGTTAGAATCAACACAAACCAGTAAACTTTTAGCAGAAGTAGAAATTCCGCTGATTCCTGTACTCAGCGCCATGGAGCAAGAAGGAATTCGGTTAGACATTGGTGCATTAAAAGAATTAAGCAAAGTGTTAGAAGGTGATATCGCTAAACTCGATGGAGAGATTCAAGGTATGGCGGGAACACCGTTTAATATTTCATCTCCAAAACAAGTGGGCGATATTTTATTTGAAATATTAAAAATTGATGAGAAGCCGAAAAAAACCAAGACGGGACAATATGCTACCAGTGAAGATATTTTAAGTAAGCTCAGCGGAAAGCATCCCATTGTAAATTTAATTTTAGATTATCGTGAAATTGTAAAACTAAAGAGCACTTACGTTGACGCCTTACCGTTAATGGTGAATGCAAATACAGGACGCATTCATTCTTCCTTTAATCAAGTAGTAGCAGTGACGGGCCGACTCAGTAGCGACAATCCCAACTTGCAAAATATTCCGATTCGCACTACACGAGGACGAGAAGTAAGAAAAGCATTTGTACCCAGAGATAAAAACCATCTTTTACTCAGCGCCGATTACTCACAAATCGAATTACGCATTATGGCTCATCTGTGTCAAGATCCAAGTTTATTAGAAGCCTTCCATCAAAACTTAGATATTCACACGGCTACGGCTTCCAAAGTTTTTGGCGTGGAATTAGCGGATGTTGATTCCGACATGCGACGCAAAGCGAAGATGGTTAACTTCGGAATTATTTATGGCATCAGTGCTTTTGGTCTTTCGGAACGCTTAAACATTCCGCGCAAAGAAGCGGCGAGTATCATCGAAAATTACTTTATACAATATCCACTCATCAAAGATTATATGGATGGCGCTATTGAGTCGGCGCGAAAGTTAGGTTATGTAGAAACCATTTTAGGAAGGAAAAGATATTTGCGCGACATCAACAGCCAAAACCACACTGTCCGTGGCTTCGCCGAGCGCAACGCCATCAATGCACCCATTCAAGGCTCCGCTGCCGATATGATTAAAGTAGCGATGATTCATTTACATAAAGCCATTAGCGATAAAAAATTAAAATCGAAAATGGTATTACAAGTGCATGATGAACTTGTATTTGATGTACCACTAGAAGAAAAAGACGAAGTGCGTGCACTCGTAATAAAACATATGCAAGAAGCGATGCCCTTGAGTGTTCCTGTTCTTGTTGAAGCGGGCACGGGGGATAATTGGTTGGAAGCGCATTAAGCTACTAGCTACAAGCTTCAAGCTTCAAGTTTTTTTTTCGTGGCGAATTAATTTCGAAAAAATTTCGCATTTCGTGTTCATTCGCATTTCGCGTCCTAGTAAATTTATATCGAAGCTAAAATTTTAACACCTTTCCTTGAACTTTATCCTTCTCCGTTGTTAATGAAACAATATATACTCCACTCGCAATCCCATTCATCGCAATCTCTCCCGTAAAATACCCTCCATTGATCACAGAAACTTTCCTCTCCACCACCACTCTCCCCTCCATATCAAACAACCTCAACAACCCACTCTTCCCCTTTAGCTTCGCCGCATTCACATGAATCATATTCCATTCGGGATTGTACCATGTTTGAAAGAACACATCATTCTTTTCATCATTTTCGGTTATGCCTACCGTTAGTGTATCGCAGGGCGAGCCTACCCATGCACCAAGTTCGTAATCGGGATTGTTGGGCAGACCAAAATATGATCTACCTGCACCTAAATTAAAACTGAAGGGTTGAAAATCGCAAGCTGCACCTAAAGAATCTGGATAATTAATTACACATAAATTATTATTAATGGTTGTGTAAGCAGTGCTGGTATCTGGGTATGGCCATGAAAAACTTTCATCAGATGCTGACATATATATATTGCCATTTGCAGCTAATTTTAATTGTGCAACTCCCATATTGGGATCAATGAAAGAATCAATTAATAATTTACTATTTGCAATATTACTAGCCGTTAAATCAAATTGCCATAAATAAGATGGATTGTTGGTTACCGAATATTCTACCACATACAATTTTGTGTCATCTGGAGAAAAGGCACAGCTACTATACCAGTGCAGATAAGGACTTGTTAGAGGCTCCTGTTCTATTGGAATAGTTGAGGAAATGAGTCCAGTACATCTATCAAAATTGTACAATTCGATTAATCCTCTTATACTAAGATTAGCAAACTTTTCTCCATTGTTTGAGAATACTAAATGTCCAAGATTTGTTGTGTGAACAGAGCCAATATTTTGTTGGAACGGGCCCGATACACCGCTTTCCGAAATTAAGAAAAAGTAAAATGCATTAGTTGGCGCAAAATTCAAGGTATACCTTTGCGAAACCACCCACCAATCGCGTCCATTACCATGTTTAACTCCCATAAGTGCATCAAATGCTGGTGAATTATTAAGTTGTACATTTTTTTGTATTATCGCCCCCGAATCACTATTTGATTTGTAATTAATTGTAGTATAATAAAAGCCTAATGGATCACCAGCTGTTACTCCTATAGTAAATAAATAGAATATGGAATCATTTATTGGATGTGGCACAAATAACCCTGCATGGTACCAAACATTTCCATAAATATGATCACTTCCAGAAATTTGAATATCAAACTTATTCCAAATCACACTATTGTTAGGGAGAATATTATTCAATCTGCCTGCATATAAAATCAATCCCAAAGAATCACCGACCGAACAACTGCCATTTCTATAGTAAAAAGAACCTGGTTTAAATATAGGATTGGATGGATTTGACCAATCAATAGCAACAATATCACCGAAAACCCAATAGTTATCCTTGTACTGAGCGCATGATTTGTCAATCACGAAACTAAGTAAAATTATTATTATTAATTGTATACGTTGTATCATTAGCGATTGATAATTAATCGTTCATTCCATGTATAACTTTCATATTTTACTTTTAAAAAATATACCCCTGGTAAGAACTGTGATGTTGTCACTTGATTTGCGTCAGATACTTTACTACATATTCGTCCAGTTATATCGCTTAATTGTATTTCTTCCGCTAAGGAAGAATTGCTCAATACTATATGAACTAAATTACTTGTAGGATTAGGATAGATATTTAGGATAATTTCTTTTTGAGTTTTCTTTGTTTGCATCAAACGTGATGAAGAGGAAAGAGGTTCGTCGTTAACTTCTAAATTTAAAATTGTTCTAGCCATATAGATGCTTTTTCCGCCTAATAAGGGGTTTTCATAGGCAATTGCAAGAAGTTCATCTTTATCGGAATTTTCAAGACTATCTGCACCCCAAAGCATAAGTTTAATATAGTAGGTAAATACAAACTTATAATTATACTCAATGTTATTGGTATCAACAAACTCATTGAGTAATGTATAGGCCAACATAAACTGTTTTTGATTAATTAAAACTTCTATAGAATCAATTTTTTTGATGTTGCTCGATAGCATGCCACTATAAAATTCTACAAAAGCATCATCACTTTCATCATCCATATCAAGAAGTGTTTGATGATTTTTCAAAACATCATACGCTACCTGTTTTCCCTCATAACTAAACTCACTTTCATATTCCTTAGTATACCTTATTGAATCAGCAACCACACCACCAAAAAGTTTATCGTAGATGCGAAGTGGTAATGGTAAACCGGTATCTTGTATCATGAATTTATTTTGGAACAATTTTCAAGAACCAAATTTGCTCAAAATGTCTGATTCATCATTTCATAACTTTATTTGAAAGATAATCTTTTTCTGTTAACAAAGAAACAATATACATCCCTTTTGCTATCCCCTGCATCCCAATTTCAGTAGTCACATATCCTCCTGCTATCACCTCAATTTTTTTCTCAAACACCAATCTTCCCTCTAAATCATACAACCTTAAACTCCCTGAACTCCCTTTTAGCTTCGACGCATTCACATGAATCATATTCCACTCGGGATTAAACCACGCCTGCATCCAAGCTCCCCTCTCCTCTGGAGAGGGGTTGGGGGAGAGGCCTACGCTCAATGTATCGCAAGGCGAACC
>JANOAX010000189.1:0-9097 GCA_031411335.1 Bacteroidota bacterium | reverse complement strand
CGTCTCTACACATTTCGTATTAGCAGTCAAAACCAAGAGCAAAATTGTTGCTAAACCTTTAAATTAGCCTGACGCTTATGCGATAGCTATCGGGATTGCGAGAAAATTATCGTCGGAAAAACTTTGCGGCTCTGCGCCTGCGAGAAAATTATCGTCGGAAAAACTTTGCGTCCGGATAGCTATCGGGACTGCGTCTTTTTAACCTGAGCTTGCCGGAGGTTGCGAGCCATTTTAGCATCTTTCTCTTTAATGTGCAATTTTATACATTAAGATAAATTCACTGCACCTTTTAGGGAACTTCTTTTTGTCATAAGTACAATTTAAAAAGACTAATAAGACTAATACCCAATAATAAATGGAGCGAAAATGTATATGAAAAGAAATTCGAGGAAAAAACCAATGATAAAACCTGAATATACTTGTGCTGGCGTATGTGATTTACAATACAATCTCGCGGCTGCAATAATGCCAGATGCTAATGCAATACTTGCCATTGCTGGAATTGAACTAAAATTGAATACTAAAGCGATTCCATAAAATAATCCAAGCATTCCTCCAGCACCCATCATGTGCAAACTTATTTTCCAACTAAAGTTAATGATGAAAGTAGTTAGTAATGCCAAACATGCGCCTGACATTGCTAATCCAAAGATGCGCGGCAAGGGTAAGGAAAACAATAAGTAAGTACAACCAATATAGCAGCAAAGTGTAAGAAAGAAGGGCAACGGTCTTTCGTTTTTTTTCTCCAACTCAAAACTTGTTACCAACCCTTTCTGCCATAGAATCCAAGTGATTGCCATCGGTAACAAAAAGGTTACAACAAATATGAGTAAATATAAAAAGTCTTGAAACTTTGGAGTGACAGCATAACTTAAATAATTGTTGCTATTGAATAGGATCCAAGTTACATAAAGAGGAACAAATATAGGGTGCCCTATGCCCGAAATAAACTGACTGGTTTTATGTAAAAAGGAATTTGAATCAGTGCTCATGCTAAACTTCTTTACGGAGTCGAGCTACCGGAATATTCATTTGTTCCCTGTATTTCGCTACCGTTCTGCGCGCGATATTGTAACCAGCTTTGTTTAAGATCTCTGCTAATTTTTCATCCGGAAGTGGATGCGTTTTGTCTTCGTTACCAATATGATCTTCCAATATTTTTTTAATTTCTCGGCTCGACGCTTCTTCACCACTGTCGGTTGTTAATCCTTCAGAGAAGAAAAATTTCAAAAGGAACGTACCATATGGAGTCTCCACATATTTACTATTTGCCACACGAGAAACTGTCGAAATATCGAGTCCTACCATGTCAGCAATGTCTTTTAAAATCATTGGACGCAAAGCGCGTTCATCGCCTTGTAAAAAATATTCTTGTTGGAAATTCATGATCGCTGTCATGGTTGCCAATAAGGTATGTTGACGTTGTTTGATGGCATCAATAAACCATTTGGCAGCGTCAATTTTTGATTTTATGAAGACAATAGCATCTTTACTTTCTTTCTTTTTATCTTTTGCATACGATTGCAACATCTCTTGGAAAGAGCGAGAGATTCGCAATTCTGGATCGTTTCGGGAATTTAATGTTAACTCCAGTTGATTGTCGATAACACTCAAAATAAAATCGGGAATGATGGTTTGACTACTGCGTGTATCTTCCGCAGATCCTCCACCTGGACGTGGATTCAATGTTAAAATTTCTTGAATCGCATCTTTTAATTCTTCTTCATCAAGGGATAATGACTTTTGAATTTTCTCATAATGTTTTTTGGAAAATTCATCCATGTAATCTTTCAAGATTTGATAAGCTACCACTTCCGTAACTTGATCATGATGTCGACGCTCCAGTTGAAGCATTAAACACTCTTGTAAATTTCGAGCAGCAATACCAGGAGGATCTAGTGTTTGAATAACTCTCAACACATCTTCTAATTCTTTTTCGTTGGATTGAATGTTTTGTGTAAATGCTAAATCATCCACCACCGAATCTAAATCACGACGTAAATACCCATCGTCGTCTAAACTACCAATTAAATGTTGCGCTAATAAATAATGATGATTATCTAAAGCCAACATTCCTAAATTAGAAAGCAAATTATCTTGGTAAGATACGCTCACTGTGATTGGCGTCTCGGGACGTTCATCGTCTTTGGAAGTGTTGTTGGCATTTAATTTATAATAGGGAACATCTTCGTCTTCGATATAATCGGCAATGTCAACTTCATCATTTCGAATAGCATCTTCTAATGCATCGGCTTCCGCTTCGTCCGCCGTTTCTATTCGTTCTTCAACTTCAGCTTCAACTTCGCCTTCTTCTTTTTCAAGATCATCGAATTCATCCTCTTCCTCGTCTTGAACTTCTTCGTCGGCCAAATCATCTGGACTTCCTTCCTCTAATGCAGGATTTATTTCGAGCTCTTCTTTAATACGTTGTTCTAAAGCAGCCGTTGGCACTTGCAACAATTTCATAAGTTGAATTTGTTGTGGTGATAGCTTTTGTAAAAGCTTTTGATGTAAACCGAGTCTTTGCATATAAATACGTTCCGAAAATAATAAATGCAGATGGGAAAAGAGTGAAGTTTGGGTAAAAGTATTATATTTTTACGTAAGTAATTCTTCTACATCTAATTTCATCTCTCGCAATTGGCTTTAATTCAGAATTCAGAATTCAGAATTAAGAATTAGATCAAGGTTCAACTATTAGTTCAGGGAGTCTAGTAAGACTCAGAGTGCCAAGGCAAGCGCAGCCCTGCAGTACTTCACTTCGTTTCGACAGCAGGGCGAAGCAATTTACCAATCTGCCAATTCACCAACTCACCAATTCTTCGTAATCTATATCCTGAAAGACAATCTAAATGCTGAGAAGAACATTATCAAAATTCAGCATTCTTAGGCGTCCGTGGAAACGGAATTACATCTCTGATATTATTCATTCCCGTTACAAACAAAACTAATCTTTCAAAACCTAATCCAAAGCCTGCGTGTGGACACGTACCGAATCTTCTGGTTTCTAAATACCACCATAAATCTTCTTCGTGAATTCCCATTTCTTTTACACGTTGTAAAAGTTTATCGTAGTTTTCTTCACGCTGTGATCCACCAATGATTTCACCAATCCACGGAAACAAAACATCCATCGCTCTCACTGTTTTTCCATCGTCGTTTTGTTTCATGTAAAACGCTTTAATGTGTTTTGGATAGTCGGTGAGAATCACGGGTCCTTTGAAATGATCAACTAAATAATTTTCGTGCTCTTTTTGTAAATCTGTTCCCCATTCCACTTTAAACTCAAACTTTTTACTGTTCGGTTCGAGAATAGTAATGGCTTCAGTGTACGTCAATCTTTTGAAAGGCACCTCTACCACATGCTGCAATCTTCCTAAAAGTTCTTTGTCGTACATATTGTTTAAAAACTCAACATCATCTTTGCAATGATCGAGTGCGTACTTCACTAAATATTTTAACATGTCTTCTGCTAAATCCATGTTATCTTCAATTTCATTGAAGGCTACTTCAGGTTCAATCATCCAAAACTCCGCAAGATGTCGCGGCGTATTGGAGTTTTCCGCTCTGAACGTTGGACCAAACGTATAAATTTTGCCCAATGCCATTGCAGCCAATTCGCCTTCTAATTGGCCAGAGACAGTGAGGTTCGTTTCCTTTCCGAAAAAGTCCTGCGTATAATCAATTTTATTTTCGGCGTCTTTCGGAATCGCATTTAAATCGAAGTTGGTAACATGAAACATTTCTCCTGCCCCTTCAGCATCCGAACCGGTGATGATGGGTGAATGCAAGTAAAAGAAATTGCGATCGTTGAAATATTTGTGAATAGCAAATGCTAAATGATGACGAATACGCAATACCGCTCCGAAAGTATTTGTCCTCGGACGCAAGTGAGCAATCTCACGTAAAAATTCTAAGGTATGTCCTTTTTTCTGCAAAGGATAAGTCTCTGCATCCGCTTCTCCGTACACGAGTAATTCTTGCACTTGCATTTCTGTTCCTTGACCACTTCCCTGTGAAGCAACAATATTTCCCTTTGCACGAATGCAAGCACCCGTACCTATGCTTTTCAAAAGCTCTTCCGAAAACTGCGCTGGATCCACTACCAATTGTAGATTGTGAATGATGCTTCCATCATTTAATGCGATAAAGGCAACGTTTTTATTTCCACGTTTGGTGCGCACCCATCCCTTTGCGATGGCTGTTTTGCCAATGAAGGATGCATCAAGAAGCTCTCTTACTGAAGTATGTTCCATAAATTAATTCGTTGAAATAAAAGTCCTTAGTTTTAAATGGAAGCCTTATTTCAAGCATGCAAAGAAAGGGTATTTTGAGAAGGGAATCAAGGACGGCATCTTTAAACTTTTACATAAATAATTAAGATAAATATTTATTCGGCTTTGATTGTATTCATCCCTTCTGTCCAATGTCTAGATTTAAAAGCAATAAAATTATCTTTGGGAACATCTAGAATGATACTTAAAAATGAACAGTCTTAATATCTAATTCTCGCTCTTGGGTCATTTCTTCTGCAATTTTATCCTTCCCATAAAAATGCAAAACCTGCTTCCATTCATTCAATTTTCCATACATCACTACTCTCATAATAATGTAACGAGCATGTTTTTGGAAGTCAAGATTATTGGGGTTGGTATCCCAAAATAATGCGGGGTTTAATTGCATGTTCCAAAGGTAAAGAATTGTATTGTATCAGATTTTAGACTTTAAAGGAGATCCTTTTTTTGCCTGGATTAGCCAATCCACATAGGAATATGGATCAAAGAACTTCTTTGATGCTAATAAATAAAGGTATCGCTTGGTTGTACTGTTTTATGGGTTTCATGCTTTAAAATTCAATTTACAGCCAAATTATTGTTCTAGCCTCTCCCCAACCCCTCTCCAAGGGAGAGGGGCTTTTGTGTTAATGTAATTGGAAATCTAGTAACCCAAGTAAATTATGAAGGTTGTTTAATTGTTCCAGTTTCAAGTAAAATACATTTTATTGAATCCCCCCTCTCCCTTGGAGAGGGGGTAGGGGGAGAGGCTTGAATTTTATGAAATCGACAACTATTAAACATATTTCTCTCATAGTTGGCTGGTGTTCTCTTGTGTCCTCTTGTGCCCTTCAGTGTTCTCTAGTGTTTAAATGTATTTCTATGTTTCGAACTATCACTAGTGGATACGAATATCTATAAAACCTGAGTATGTTTTTCCCTAACTAAAGCCTATTCAGTCGGATGAACTGCAATTGCTTCAAAACTTTTATCATCTTAATCTGTTAATTCAATACTAAAACACCCAAAATCCGAGTTTATCATTCGCTTACAATTCCTTAACTTTGCCAACACCAACAGCCCCTATGCATCAGGTTAAAGCCGGACCCCTCCTCGACAAAATTCAGTTTCCTGCTGATCTCCGAAAATTATCGGAAGATCAGTTAGAGCAAGTTAGTCAGGAGTTGCGTCAGTATATTATTGATATTGTGTCGGTTAACGGCGGACATTTTGGAGCAAGTCTCGGTGTAGTAGAGTTAACCGTTGCTTTGCATTATGCTTTTAACACCCCAAAAGATCAACTCGTTTGGGATGTAGGTCACCAAGCTTACGGGCATAAAATCCTCACTGGTCGTAGAGATCTTTTCCATACCAACCGTATTTATAAAGGATTGAGCGGATTTCCTAAGCGCTCAGAGAGCGAATACGATACTTTCGGAGTTGGACACAGTTCCACTTCCATCTCGGCAGCACTCGGAATGGCGGTGGCTTCCCGACTTAAAGGCGATAAAAAACGTCAGCACGTAGCCGTGATTGGTGATGGTGCCATGACAGCTGGTTTAGCTTTTGAAGGATTGAATCACGGCGGAGTAGAAAATTCAAATTTATTGGTCGTGCTCAACGATAATTGCATGAGTATCGATCCCAACGTAGGAGCGCTGAAAGAATATCTCACCGATATTACGACAAGTCGCACCTACAATAAAATGAAGGATGAAGTTTGGAAGATTTTAGGAGTGATTTCTAAGTTCGGACCCAATGCCCAAGCAGTAGCATCCAAAGTAGAAAATACGATGAAGAGCGCATTGCTCAAGCAGAGTAATATGTTTGAGTCATTAAAGTTTCGCTACTTCGGACCTATCGACGGACACGATGTAAATCACTTAGTGAAAGTGATGAACGATCTCAAGAAAATTCCCGGTCCTAAAATTTTGCATGTTCTTACAGTGAAAGGAAAGGGTTTTGAGTTAGCAGAAAAAGATCAAACCAAATGGCATGCTCCCGGATTGTTTGATAAAATTACGGGTGAAATTGTTAAACCGATTAACGTTGTACCTCAGCCTCCCAAGTACCAAGATGTTTTTGGACATACCATGGTAGAGTTGGCGGAGATGAATAATAAAATTGTAGGAATTACGCCTGCCATGCCTTCTGGATGTTCGTTGAACATTATGATGAAAGCAATGCCCGATCGCGCTTTCGATGTAGGTATTGCCGAGCAACATGCAGTGACTTTCTCTGCAGGTTTAGCGACGCAAGGCATGATTCCCTTTTGTAATATTTACTCGAGCTTTATGCAGCGTGCTTACGATCAAGTGGTGCACGATGTAGCTTTGCAAAATTTACATGTTGTCTTTTGTCTCGATCGTGGAGGAATTGCAGGTGCTGATGGACCTACTCATCATGGCTCTTTCGATTTAGCTTTCTTTAGATGCATTCCTAACATGGTCGTATCTGCTCCTATGAATGAGCAAGAGTTGCGCAACTTAATGTATACCGCAAGTCATCCAGGGATGGGTCCATTTTCTATACGTTATCCGAGAGGAAATGGTGTGATGTTAGATTGGCGCAAACCTTTTGAAGCGATTCCAGTTGGTAAGGGAAGAAAGATTCGTGGTGGAGAGAAAGTTGCTGTTTTAACCATTGGTCATCCCGGCAATTTTGCAGTACAAGCTTGCGATCAGTTAGCCGAAGAAGGATTGTATCCGGCGCATTACGATATGCGTTTTGTGAAGCCCTTAGATGCAGCTTTACTACATGAAATATTTTCAGAGTTCAAGCATATTATCACAGTGGAAGATGGATGCATTCAAGGTGGATTTGGTAGTGCTATTGCAGAATTTATGATCGATCATAACTATCAAGCACAAATACAACGATTAGGAATTCCCGATGCATGGATTGAACACGGTGAGCAAAAAGAACTTTATCGCGAATGTAATTTCGATGCACAAGCCATTATTACTTCTGTGCGCGAATTGATGTTGGAAAACTCGATCGCTTAGTCGTCAGGCATCGCGATTAACCTTGCAGTTTTTGTTCCTAGAATTTTTACACTCGGAGAAATTTCAGATTAGAAAAAACTTTGCGACTCTGCGCCTTTGCGAGAAAATTTAGCGAAGAGAACATGAGCGCCTTATCGCCTTTGCGAGAAAAATTAGCGTTGCGTAGCCTCGAAGTCTATCATCAACATTTAACCATTAAATTTCCCTAATTCACTAACAATTTCCTCCACACAAAGCGGAAAATACTGCGCTTCTAGTTTCGCAATCTTAGCAGCTATTTCTTTCGGACCATCGCTTTCTTCCAAGGCAACTTTATACTGTGCAATGATATTACCTTCATCATATTTTTCATTCACATAATGAATCGTAATTCCTGTTTCCTTTTCTTTAGATGCATGTACAGCTTCATGCACATGCATACCATGCATTCCTTTTCCGCCAAACTTAGGTAGTAAGGCTGGATGCAAGTTGATGATCCTTTTCGGATAGGCGTGAACGATAGTAGATGGTAGGAGTCGGAGGTAACCGGCCAATACAATAAAAGTAATGCCTTCGTCCTGCAGTAGCTTTAATAAGGCACCGTGATTTTTACGCAACTCAAGGTTGAGATGGATGGCCCGGACCTTGTGCTCCCGAGCTATGTCGTAAACCCCAGCCGTTTCTTGGTCGCATGCTATGAGGTGTATGCGTGCGGATGGGTGATGTTTGAAAAGCTGGCAGAGACGATCTGCGTTGCTGCCCCTTCCCGAAGCTAATATGGCGATCTTCTCCATGGTGCAAAGCAATGATTTGCTTTGTGATTTCCAAAATGCGTTTGCTTATCTTTTTCATAATTAGGTGATGATGATTGATTTAATAATAGTTACGATAGGAACATTATGCTCTAATAGGAAAAGAGTTGTGGTTGTTTCTACTTGATTTGCCTTCGCCATCGGTCCAAGCATCATAAAGATGAGGGCTGTAAGGATGATGATGGCAATGAAGATCCGTTTATGATTATGTTGTTGTTTTTTCATTGTTGTGTTTTTTGTTCTTCAAGCAAGGTATCGGCAGAAGTAGTGAGAAGACCTATACGCTTTGACGAATAATGCTTAACAGAAGGCGGAAATAGGTTATATAAGGGTAAAAGTTTTTCCAATTTTAAAAAGATGGTAAAAAGCTGGTTAGATAGTCCAGAAGGGAGAAATTCTGACTTTCATGGAGATTTATAACTCAATATTTTTTTCATTAAAACTTGGGAGATATTAAATAATCAAAACGGAAATGACTTAGAACCAGTAAATTCTTGTTTATATTTTACTACTTTTGGATTGAATCCTTAAACTACTTCTTATGACTATTTCAAAAATTTCTAAATTTAAAGTCTCTTGTTTAATTGTTTTCTGCTGCTCTCAACTAGAGTTAAAAGCACAAGTTTCACCAACCTTCGGCTCCATCAATCATCCCATACCTTACGATATTTTTGGGTTTAATTTTTCTGTGGGCTGCTAAGGATTTCAAATAAGAATGAAAAAGAAGTTTCTTTTTATTGAAATACTATTCCTACTCTTGCATTGCAATACAAGCCACGCACAAAACCGCAATGCCATCTGGTGTTTTGGTGATTCTGCTGGTATTGATTTTACTATCTCATCTAGCCCACAACCTTACTTTTCAGAAATGCGAAGTAGGGGAACTGTGGTTTCTATATGTGACACTCTAGGACAACTACTCTTTTATGCTCATACTGGCGATACGAGCAATGCAGTTAATTTTCAAGGGAACGTAAAAAACAAACTCCACCAAATGATGGATAATGGGGACTCCATTATAGGAATA